>CAJLXE010000098.1 GCA_905210525.1 uncultured Clostridia bacterium
AGGTACAGCCGTATTCGGCAAATCTGACAGAAATAAAGCAATAAACGAGCTTATGGAGCTCACGGTCTAATATAATTTCACACTGAAAACAAATAACCCAAATTATATTTCAATAAAATAAGTTTCCGCAAACCTAAATAAACAGGCTTTGCGGAAATTCTGTTTATACACTGCATAAATAAGGCTGTCATATTGCCAACTCACCATGCGGTTTATATAATAACATATAAAAATAAATTTATTTCAAAAACCATCCGCTTGCATCAGCATAATTTTTATTATAATGGATGATTTTGCTTTGTTTACTGCTCTTATAGAAACGAAGTCTCCCACAGCCAAGCTACGGGAGACTTCGTTACAATGTGCATATACTTCTCTCAATTTAAGTACTTATTCTGATTATTTCTTTTTCTTAAACGTTAAAGCTATAAACACTACAGCTACTACCCAGCCAATAATAGCAACGATCATCCATGTGTCAACGCCGCCTTCTTCTGTCTTAGGTGCTTCTGTAGCTTTAGGTGCTTCTGTCGGAGTAGGTGTAGGTGTCGGATCGGGCTCAACATAGCCTACTGCAACATCGGAAAGAGCAACTTTTGTTGCTTTGCCGCCTGTGCATCCAAGCTGATCCATAAAGAAGCCCCACTGTCCGAGAGCAAGGCTGAAGTGACCTTGTGCGCCGTCCCAGCTCTTGGAAGCATCGCCGCCTGAGAAAATGCTTATATTGAAGTTGATTGACTTGTCATCAGCATTCTTCAAAGCCATGCTGAGCGGGATAGAAACTTCATATGTAACATAACCCGTAGCTTCGTCATAAACTACAGCAACGTTCTTGCCTTCTTCAGCTGTGTAACCACCTGTATATCCGCCTTTTACTTCTCCTTGAGCGTTTTTCCAGTCAGGATTATAAGGATAACCGCTCTGGTTCTCATAACCGAAAGTAAGAAGCTGGTTATTGCTGTTCTTACCTATCATGTAGTAAAGAACGTTTTTGTCCAAGTCATTTCCTTTTGTGTTACCAGCATAGATGCCGATCAAGAGACCGCCGGCAGGTGAGAAGAAAGATGTTTCATCGTTTGCCTTTTCTACGTCGCTCTTCCACTCAACCGGTTTATATCTAACAGCAAAGTTAAGACCGTTTGTCTCATCCCATGAGAAGTAGTATTCTACGCTGTCACGAATGATCTGAGCTTTAGCTAACAAATCCTCGTAAGTACCATCTTTATCGAAATTGGTATTATGGTTCATCCAAAGAAGGTTGCCGTCAACATCAATCTTTTCATACTCGTTCTCGCCGATGATACCGTCTTTCTTAACGTTAGCAGGATCAGCTTTTCTTGTGTCAATCTCAAGGTCCCAATATACAGGTGCTATTGAACCTGCAAATGCTGTAGATGTGAGCATCGCAACAACAAGAATTGCTGTGCATGCAATTGCAAATATTTTTTTCATCATAAAACTCCTTTCAGATTTTGAGAAGCATAATATGCGTATAATTATTATATCATAAAAAAAAATTTATTGTGCATCTTTTTTAGTACATTTAACAAATTTGTAACATTAACCAAATTTTCGCTATGAAATTTGTGAAATATCACCAATGCTCGTATTTAAAAAATACACTTGCCCGATTTATTACCATTTTCAAGTATGTTTGCGGTATTTTTTTCACATTTATTATAGATATTCTTCATTATTTTTTAACATATCCCCCGTTGAGTCATCGGTTCTTATTCCGTTTCCGGAAAAATAAATATAAAATCAACCATTAAATATTCGGCGCGTCATATGATTTTGTATAAAAAAGCAGGCTGACGCACGCCTTTCACGCCATCCTTACTTTCTTAACTATTCTTAAATATGCTCCGAAAAGCTTCACAAAAAAATTTCTTGTGTTATAATATACATAAAGTTGCATTATTGTATTTATGTGCACATTAAAAAGCAAAGGCGTCGTTATTCGACTCGGACTTATTATCATGGAAAATAAAAATAAAATCCTCGTCGTAGACGATGAAGCTCAGATCAGAAACGTATTGCGTATTCTTCTGGAAAGCAGAGGATACAGCGTTATAGGCGTATCCAACGGACGCAATGCAATACAGAAAATGCAATCGGAACCGGATATAGATTTGGTTATAATGGATATAATGATGCCGAAGATGTCCGGATATGAGGCAACCAAAGAAATAAGAGCGTTTTCGTATGTGCCGATTCTGTTTCTTTCCGCAAAATCAATGAATGCCGACAAATCCTCCGCTTACGGATTCGGCGGCGATGATTATATAGTAAAACCGTTCGAATCGACAGAACTTCTTATGAAAACGGATGCTTTAATAAGAAGATACCGTCAATATCATGCCAACAGCGATTCGGACACGGAAGATACGGAACAATATATATTCGGTATAAAAATAAACCGAAAACAAAGAATCGTTTACAAAGATAATGAACCGGTTGAGCTGCGCGACAAAGAAATGGATATACTTTTATATCTTACCGCGCATAAAGGAGAAACCATAGACGTTCCCACGCTTTACAGTGCGGTATGGAATGAAATTCCTATGCCGTCTTCCGCCAATACAATAATGGTGCATATTCTGAATATACGGCGTAAGCTTGAGCCGGATCCTTCAAACCCGCGGTTTATAAGAACAATTTGGGGAAAGGGGTATCAGGTTGATTAAACAAAAACTGTTCACATCTTTACGCGTAAAATTCCTCGTCACCATGTTCGCCGCACTTGCAGTCGGGGTTATGATATTCATCATAATCCAGTGGGGAATCAAGTACGCGGTAGATAAAAAATATATGTCCGATGAATCCGTTGAAAACCGAGAGAAAAGCTATATAGACAATCTTCAGAGCTATATTACAAGAAACGACCTCTCCTCTATGGATACTGCGGATATAACAAAATGGGTAAAAAACCAGCGTTATGTGTATCTTGTAATATATAAAGATACAGAGCTTATTTACGACAGTAAAAAAGCCGCCGAGGAAGAAGAGGAACCGAAAAAAGGCGGTGTAACGCCATCACCCACCAGCGAAAACGAAACCGATGAAAGCCATGACAAAAAACAGGATGAGTCGGATCACAAAACCAACATTTCGGAATATCTCGATGCGGACGCAACGCTCTTTCCTATAAAGCTTTCCGATGGAACAATGTTCGCATCTGTTGCCGAATTTACTCAGGAGCTGTATTACAGTCTTTCGTATATAATATCGATTATGGCAGCTTTCATAGTGTTTGCGCTGATAATGATGCTCTATTTCAACAAGACTACAATACGCATCGAACGACTTGCGGGAAACGTTCGTAAAATAGAACAAAACAACGATCTGCCGGACATTGCCGGTGACGTTTGCGACGAAATAGCCAACCTCGCAAACGACGTAAACAAAATGAAGAACTCAATATTCGAGAAAATGCAGAAAGAACAGGATGCATGGAAAGCCAATACGGAGCTTATAACCGCAATGTCGCATGACATAAGGAATCCTCTCACGGTTCTTCTCGGCTACCTTGACGTAATGGATATGCAAAAGGATACATCTCCATCGCTCAAGGGATATATTGCTTCGTGCAAGGAAACAGCATTGAAAATAAAAAATCTCTCGGACGATATGTTTCAGTATTTTCTTGTGTTCGGCAAAAAAGATATTGATATGTCCATTCAGGAGTACGATGCGCAAACGCTGCTCAACCAAGCCGTTGCCGAACATATGCTGCTCCTTACAGAAAACGGATACACCTTTATATCCGAGACCCTTGATAAAAAATGCACTATATTAATTGACGCTTCGGCATTTGTAAGAGTAATAGACAATTTATTTTCAAACATAAATAAATATGCAGATATAACAAAACCGATATATATATCAGCTTCTGCCGACAGCAACAATGTAACATTGATAATGAAAAACAGCGCAATTCAGAATGACGTCGAAAGCAACGGAATAGGTCTTAAAACCTGCTCCAAAATAATGGACGCAATGAACGCCGGTTTCCATACCGAATCCGACGATAATGAATTTACAGCAATACTGACAATACCAATAAAAAAGGACTGAATCACCATGGAAACAGTAATAAAAATTTACGCAATAATAGGAACCGTATTTTCTTTGCTATATCTATATCAGGCAATATTCATAATAATACCTTTTATAAAAAAACATAAACCGCACAAAGAAACCGTTATACATAAAATAGGTGTGCTTATTTCCGCCAGAAATGAATCCGCTGTAATAAGCCAGCTCATAGACAGCATAAACAATCAGGATTATCCTCAGGATTCATTGACAGTATTTGTCGTTGCGGATAACTGTACAGACAATACTGCGGAAATATCGCGCAAGCACGGTGCAGTCGTATATGAAAGATTCAACAAAGAAAAAATCGGCAAAGGATATGCGCTCAATTTTCTTCTTAAAAATATTGAAAAAGATTATCACGATAATCCGTTCGACGCATTCATAGTTCTCGATGCCGATAATATTCTTGAACCGAATTATATTACGGAAATGAATAAAACGTTCTCGGACGGCTATCAGATCGTCACAAGTTACAGAAATTCAAAGAATTACGGTGACAGCTGGATTTCTGCCGGATACGCACTTTGGTTTTTAAGAGAATCAAAATACCTCAACAACAGCAGAATGCTTACCAACACAAGCTGTGCCATAGGCGGAACAGGTTTTCTTTTCAGCAGAAGCATCTGTGAAAAATATAACGGTTGGAATTTCTTCCTCCTTACAGAAGACATAGAATTTACAATACAAAACGTTATAGACGGCGAAAAAATCGGTTTTTGCCCCGATGCAGTGCTTTACGATGAACAACCTACAACATTAAAGCAATCATGGAAGCAACGCCTGAGATGGTCAAAGGGGTTCCTGCAGGTTTGCTCAAAATACGGAACAACGCTTGCAAAAAATATATTTACCCGTAAATTTACATCTTGCGCGGATATGATGCTTATAATAATTCCGTGTATAGTATCGGTAGTTTCCGTTTTTGCTTTCACAATTACACTTATAGTTGCAATCGCAATCGGTTCAAATTTGGCTCCCATTGCGCTTTGGTTGCTGCGAGGAGCATTACTTTCATATGCATGGATGTTTTTCATAGGGTTTGTAACAACAATAACCGAATGGAAAAATATCCACTGTTCGGGCTTCAAAAAAATAATATATATGTTTACATTCCCGATCTTCCTTGCAACATATGTTCCTATAACATTAGAAGCTTTCTTCAAAAAAGTTGAATGGACGCCTATTATACATTCAAAATCAAACACAATAAAAGAAATACGCAGTGAAAACCGAAAGGAACCTGACGTGCAATCCTTTTGAAAGAAAAAATAAAAAACTGTAATCAAAATCCCTTCCGCCGAATTTTACGGAAGGGATTATTTTTACGCCGTATTTGCCAAGTCCTTGCTATTCAACCTACATATAGGAAAGATTTTTGCCTATACATCTTCCGTAATTTTTAGAAACGGTTCTCCAGTCCACCGTGTTAAACCAATCATCAATATATGCCGCACGAACGTTGTAATGCTTAAGATAATATGCATGTTCCCATACGTCTACGGTAAGCAACGGACAAAAGCCATATGATAACGGACTGTCCTGGTTCGGAAGCGTTATTATTTTAAGTCCTTTACCGTCAAAAACCAACCATGCATACCCCGAACCAAATACAGACAATGCCTGTTTTTTAAACATTTCCTTAAATTTTTCCACACTTCCGAAGCAAGCTTCTATTGCTTTCAAAAGCCCATCTGATAGCTCGGTATCTTTTTCATCCGTCATTTCACCAAAAAAGAATCTGTGATTATATACTCCGCCCGCATTGTTTTTTATTTCCGTTCTGACGCTCGGCGGTAAAGAATTTATATTTTTGAGCATTTCCGTAAGAGACATCCGTTGAAGTGACGGATTCTCAAATAAAATCTTGTTTAAATTGTCAATATACGTCTGAAGATGCCTGTCATGATGAAGCCGCATTGTTTTTTCGTCTATAAACGGTTCAAGCGCATCATAGGCATAAGGCAAAGGAATATTGACAAAAGGATAATATTCGTTTTTCATTTTTATGACCATTCTCTTTCTTGCGGAGTCGGCGTCATTCAGGCAATGAATGACGCAAAACGCACTCCAAAAAAGCCTATGCAACATTATATTCTTCAGTCCGGATAAAGCTCCGATTATTCCATATGAAACAAATAAATCAAATTATTTTTGCTTATGCTATTTAAAGCGCAATTTTCCGAAAAAAATTATATTATTAAATTCAAGGTTTCAAAATGCGCAGATTATTTTTTTATTTATAATATAAACAACAACAAATGAAAGGATGTAATTAAACAACCATGAAT
>CAJLXE010000099.1 GCA_905210525.1 uncultured Clostridia bacterium
AAATATTTATAAGGGGAATTTTTACAAAAATTCCCCTTCACTACGAAAGCTATGTTTTTTGGACACTTTTGAAACGGAAACTTTGTAAAAGTTCTCATTGTATGCCCAAAGCTCTTGATATGCACCCCAAAAATGGGACACTTATGCAGATGCATATCATGATTATATTCTTGCTACAAATATGCTGTTCATATCGACGGACGCGCTTTCTATTTTATCATGCAGCGTTATCGTCGGAATTTGTTCTGTAATAAAAGCTTTTGCGCCTTTTACCGATACGGATGAAGTATTTATATCTTCAAAAGCCTTTTCGATTTTTTCCGCAACAGAATCGGAGTAACGAACGTAATAACGGCCGTCGAGGAGGTTCATTGCACATTCCGCGTTTCCGTCGAATTTGATCTCCGGAAGTGTTGTATTTTTTGTATCTATATCTATAAGGTCCTGTACTATTGCGTTGGCAGTGGGAAATTTACCTGCACCCTGACCGATATATTTTAATGTGCCTATTGTGCGTCCGTAAAGCGAACATATGTTGTAATTGAGTTTTATACCTGCTTCGGGTTCGTCTTTGTTAAAGAGGGTAGGCTCTATGCGGCAGCAGTATCTGCCGTCATCAATAACGGCTTCGGCAAAAAGACGGAGATTTTTGTTCAGAGACTTGAAGTATTCAAAATCACATTCTGATACGCTGCGTATACCGTACGTCATTATTTCTTCTGCAAGAACTTTTTTACCCGTTGCAATGGACGTGCTTATTATGAGTTTGTTTCTTACATCTATGCCGTCAATGTCTGCTGTGGGGTCTGCCTCGGCATAACCCATTTTCTGTGCTGTTTTGAGGCATTCGTCAAAGCTCAGCTCTTTTTCTTCCATTTCGGAAAGAATAAGATTTGTTGTGCCGTTGAATACACCCGAAATATGGGTAACCTCATCTATTCTCATTGCTTGCCTGAGAGACTTTATCCACGGCACACCGCCGCCGACGCTTGCTTCATACAGAAATACGGCATTGTTGCTTTTTGCCAGCTCTGTGAATTCGTCTATATGTTTTGCCACAACAGCTTTGTTTGCCGTAACAACATTTTTGCCGGCTTTCAATGCTCTTGTTATAAATTCATATGCAGGGTGAATGCCTCCCATAGCTTCTACAACTGTATCTATTGAAGGATCGGAAAATATATCTTCGACGTTGTTGGTCATATTCGGTTTAGTTATTTCTTCCGGGGTTTTTACCAATACCTTTGCTATCTCAAAATTCTTAACCATAGGACTCATTTTATCCGTAATTATATCATAAACTCCCGAGCCTACGATTCCGCATCCAAGCAAACCAATTCTCATATTAATGTTTCAACCTTTCACTCTTCTTATAACTGGATTCCAATGCATATATTTTATCACATTTTGCTATAAAAATCAACAAAACTTTAATTCTGCCGGACAATAAAAAAGGCGGGCCTGCATTTGGAAGTTGCAGGCTCGCCCGGATACGTTTTCAGGAAATGCGATAATAGTATGCGGCGCCCTGAATGGGTTTTTCGCCTACGGAGGATTCCGCCTTGAATACTATGTTGCCGCTTGCACCGCCTATGAATATATCGAATTCGTTTTCACCGTCGGCTCGTTTTACATATTCGTCGCAACGGATACCGTTGACTTCAAGCCATGCGTTTTCGATTTCGAGACGCGCACTGCCGTCTTTTCCCCTCAGACTTATGCGATATTGTCCTGCGTCCTCGGTATAGGGAGCCAACTCGTAATTAAACTGTGCTTTATGCGTATTCAGATCGTATTGTTCGATTCCGTATTCGCCGATTTTTATTTCGCCGTAATTAAGTTCTTCGTTTATTTCCGGAGTTACGCCGGCATAGTATGCGGATATACTGCGTATGACAGGCGTTCCGACGTTGCTGAGTACCTTTATGCGTATTTTTTCAAGATCGGTTTCTTTGAAGAAGTCGATTTTTTTATGTCCCACGGAAATTCCGCCGGTAAGACGCTTCCAGCATTTGCCGTCAAAGCCCTCTATACTGTAAGCGCGGATTCTTTCGCCGTATGCGATTTCTTCCATGGTTATGACGTGGTCAACCTTATGCTTTCCGCCGAGATCGAGATCAACGATTGTGCCCTCTCCGCTTGTATTTGCTATCGGATGTCCGAATCTGCGGCGTATTTCATCACCGAATTCTTTCATTCTCTGCATATCTTCATCGATAATTTTTCCGCTTGCGTGAGGCGCATGATTTATAAGCAGATTGGCGCCGTGACCTACCGAACGGTAATACATTTCCATGAGCTTGTCGAGACTGTTGAGCTTGTTGCCGGGATCTTCGTTGTAGTCCCAGTCGCGGCGAAGACGCGCGTCACATTCAAGAGGCATCCATACGTCTCCGTCGGGATTGCCCTGAGCCTGAGTTGCAACTCCGGTTACGCCGTCAATTCGGCTCAGACTGTTCCATGCGGGGTCTGACGCATAGCCTTCTTCCTGACCTACCCAACGTATGTTTGCATACTTGCTTTGAAAAACTATTGCGTTAGGAGCATATTTTTTTATTATGTCGCCAACCTCTATTGTTATTGAGCCGTCAAACCACACTTCAACCATTTCACCGTACTTGCTGAGTATTTCGGTAAGCCAGCCGCGGTATATTGTATTGTATTCGCTTTGTTTTGCGGGGTCTGCCGCTCTGCCGCCTCCGCCTGTGTGGTATGTCTGTGAAATGCCCTGAAGATAAACGCCGAGTCTTATGCCTTGCTTGCGGCATTCTTCTGCAAGCTCGCCCAAAGGATCACCGTTACCGTTTTTGTACGGGGAATATTTGAAGTTGAGACCGCCGTATTCGCTTCTCCAACGGCATATGCCCATACCGTGCTTTGCAACAAATACTATGTATTTTGCACCGAGATCTTTTGCCGACTGCACCCACTGTGCCGGATTGAATTCGGGACAATCCATAGTTTGGGCAAGTTCTTTCTGATGCTCAAACGTTTCGATGCGAGAGTCATCCCATGTGCCGTTTATTTTCGGAAACCAGTGGAAAAACATTCCTATTTCCATATCCTGCCATTCATACTGCGCCTTTGACGGCCTTGCCAAAAACATTTCTTCTTTCATTTTGTCACCTCGTTTTTATGTATTTATATGATGCGATATTATATGTTTTACACATATATTTATATTTCTGTTTTGCCGCAAGCGTATCTCTGTAAAATTTTCATGCAGAATTGATAAAGTAATTTTATTGTACCACGAATGTATTTTAAAATCAACCGTTGAATTTGCTCTTTTTGTGCATTTAATTGCAACACAATTCTCTTTTATTATTTTTTAATGCCTCTTGCAAAGATAAAATAATAAACCGGACTTCCCGAAAATATATGTATCAAACGTCAGACTTTTGCGATGCATATTACTGTTTCGGGGAGCTTTTTATTTTTCCGACACATAATTATCAGACGCGGTTCGGATAATATAGATTCTTTGTTCAAAATAACGGTTGCAAAAAAATCAAATATATAGTATAATAAAGTCAAAGTCAGTCAAACACAAACATATGATTATAAATGCGGAAAACGGCATACAATAAAATCACCATATTAACATCCGCAGAAAGCCAAGGTTAAAAAATGCAGAATACAAGTGATATTATAGAATTATTTCTTAAAGATCTCATAGAGCGGCAGAACGGCGAGCTGGAACTCAAAAGAAACGAGCTTGCCGGACACTTCAACTGTGCGCCGTCTCAGATCAATTATGTACTTGCCACAAGATTTACCGTAAACCGCGGTTATGTTGTCACAAGCAGAAAAGGCGGCGGCGGCTATATAAGGATAACAAGTATAGATATGTCAAGAAACGAATATATATTGCATATCATAAACCGTATAGGAGAAGCCTGCAGTGAAGCCGAGGGATTACAGATATTGCACGGGTTATACGAGAGGGATATAATATCTCAGCGCGAAGCGAAAATAATGGCTGCGGCAATAAAAGACGATCCCACAGACAGTATTGAGGACAAGGCCAAGAGAAGGGCACAGTCGCTCAGAAATATGATCCTTGCGCTTATAGATTCATGAAAAAACGGGAGGTATCGATTATGATGTGTCAATTATGCGGGAAAAGACCCGCCAATGTATGTATAAATATAGATATAAACGGAGCAACGGACAGGCGCTTTATATGCGATAAATGTGCAGATAAGCGCGGACTGAGGGAAAATCCGTCGGGCGCGGTAATACTTGCCCTTATCAACGATATCAACGCTGTCAATGCAGACAAGGATTCCGCCGGACATAATTTGTCCGACAGACGCTGCAATTCATGCGGAATGACGTACAAGGATTTTGCCAAAAATTCCTCACTCGGCTGTATGGACTGCTATGAAAGTTTTGCAGATCTGCTTAAGCCTATTTTTGACAGCATAACAATGCCGTCTCAGGAGGAATCGAGGCACACGTATAAAGCGGCAAGGCATGACGAAATACAAAAGCTCAAAAATCTGCTTAAACAGTGCGTTGAACGCGAAGATTATGAAAATGCGGCAAAATTCAGAGATAAAATAGCCGAACTTGAAGCGGAAGAACACGAGGTAATAATATGACCGAAGCTCAGACGTGTAATTTCGTGCTCAATACAGGTGTCAGGTTTTTCCGCAACGTATCGGGAGTTCCGTTCGTAAGTCGCTTTTCGCCCGATGACGCCGAAGATATAGATATAAACGTAAAATCGGTGTGCAATACCGTATGGGGCGAGGATAATTACAATAAGTGCGATATAAATAACATGGCTGCGACGGATCTTATGTATATGTGCGAAAGAACTCACCTCAATCCGGAAAGCGGTAACACCGGACATATCCGTACCGCGTTTTCCGACAACAGTGAAAACACATACATTATTACAAACGAAACGGAACACATACTTGTGCAGTCGATGTATAAAGGTGTGAATACGGATAAAGCTTACAAAAATGCCTGCGATACCGTAAATGCTCTTTCAAGGCGAATCCCTTTTGCGGCGTCGGAAAAATACGGCTTTGTAACGGCAAATCCCCACTATGCGGGAACCGCTATGAAGATAGGTGCTTTCATACATCTTCCTGCGCTTACATCGACCGGTAAAACAGAAAAGCTTACCAGGGAGCTTATCGGAAAGGGCGCCGAACTCAGGAGCTTTTATATCAGCGGCAATACGGCTTACGGCTCGCTGTATTATATAACAAATATGTTTACTCTCGGTATAACCGAAGACGAAACCGTAAACTATATCAAATCCGCCGTACAATGCGCCGTTGACGCCGAAACCGAATGCAGAGAACATATTATAGGAAACAATGCGCATTCGGTATATGATTCAATATGGCGTTCGATGGGAATTATAGCGCTTTCGTACAGTCTTGATATCAAGGAATTTCTGACCGAAATGTCAAATGTGCGTTTCGGCGCCGAAATGGGCATACTTGATATCGATGTCGATTTTGTAAACGAAATGTTTATGTGCGGGCTTAACGGTTATATCCGGAGATATGCCGAAAGAAAATCGATTACCGACAAAACGGAATCCTATATCCGCGCTTCAATAATGCGCGAAAACATGGCGCCCGTACTGAAAAAGATACTGTGAGTTTTCTTCGGGACTCAAGCCCGCAAATGCTAAAAAACCCGAAGCAATAATCAAAAAGGAGGACAAATGCAATGGAAATATTCAGCTATCTTTCAGACAACGCAAAAAAAGTTCTTGACCGCGCCGCAGAAGAAGCACGCATATTGAAGCAGAATTTTGTGGGCACGGAACACATACTGCTCGGACTTCTCAGCGACGTATCCGATGTTCGTTTTGTGTTCAATCAGATGGGCATAACGTTTGAAAATGCTCATTCGATTATCGAACAGCAAAACAAAGCGGCTGACATTGTGTTTACAAATATAATTTCATATACAACAAAAGCAAAATCCGCTTTTCAAAGGTGTACGGATAAAATAAGACTTCGCGGCAGCGAAACAATAAATACTCAGGACATAGCCGTATCGCTTCTCGATGACAGCGAATCCGAAGCTGTAAAATGCATAAAACAACTCGGCGGAAAACCAAGCGAAATAATAAATACATTCAGAGAACTCTACAATTCTCCGAAAGAACAGCCCCGCCCGAAAGAAACGCAAAAAACCGAAAAAACATCGTCAATTCTGCAAAAATACACCAAAAATCTCTGCGCTTTGGCAAGAGACGGAATGCTTGATCCCGTAATAGGAAGAGAAAACGAAATACAGAGAGTTCTTCAGATACTTTGCCGCCGCACAAAAAACAATCCCGTACTGATAGGCGAACCGGGAGTCGGCAAAACCGTAATAGCGGAAGGTCTTG
>CAJLXE010000100.1 GCA_905210525.1 uncultured Clostridia bacterium
GATAACCTTTGCGGCGGATTTATATGGGAATGGTGCGACCATACGGTTCTTGTTGACGGAATGGCAAAATACGGCGGCGACTTCAAGGAAAAAACGCATGACGGCAACTTCTGCTGTGACGGACTTGTATTTTATGACAGATCTTTCAAAGCAGGTTCGCTTGAAGCAAAAACAGCATATCAGCCAATGCAGGCAGACTGGAAAAACGGAATCCTCTCTGTTACAAACAGATATGACTTCACGAATCTCGATAAGTTTACATTCACATATGACATACAAAAGGACAAAGAGCTTATCCGCGGTCATGAATTTACTGTATCCGTGAAGCCTCATGAAACAGTAAGTATTCCGCTTGATATAGAACTCCCTTCTTCATGCAAATACGGAACATATCTCAATATTTCCATGAAGAATGATGAGGGCTATGTTCCGGCTTCAAATCAGATAGCTCTTGACGTGCCGGTTGTAAAAGAAAACTCCGAACTCAAGCCTGCCAATATCGAAGAAACAGAAAAAGCATTCATATTCTCGGGTGACAATTTCCGTTATACGTTCTCAAAGCTGTACGGTAACTTCTCAAGCATGATAATGAACGGCAAAGAACAGCTCACCGCACCAATGGCAGTAACTGTTATCCGTACTCCGATAGATAACGAAAGCCGCGCAAAGGGCGAATGGTTCGGCAATTCCAATCTGGACAGAAACTTTATAAAGACTTATGAATGCAAGCTTGATGGCAGCACCGTCACGGCAAAATGCAGTATTGCCGGCATCTCACGTGTTCCTGCAATATACTATGACCTGAGTGTCTCCGTTGACGAAAAGGGAACTGTTCTCTACAACGTTCATGCCAACCTTGCAAAAGTATCTTCTCTGGCACGTTTCGGAATTACCGTAACTACAGCTTACGACAACGACAAATTCAATTATTTCGGTATGGGACCGACAGAAAACTACTGTGATCTTTGCAGACACGCAAAAATAGGATTTTACAGCAGCGACGCAAAGAAAGAATATGTTCCCTACATACTTCCGCAGGAGTACGGCAATCACACGAAGACAAAAGAGCTCAATATCGGCAGCGGAATGTCATTTGTTGCAACAAGCACTATTGACTTCCAGGTTTCCCATTACAGTGTTGACCGGATGTGTCATACCAGACACGCAAAAGAGCTTGTGGAAGAAGACGCAACCTATATCCGCATAGACTACAAGAACGCCGGAATAGGTTCGGCATCTTGCGGGCCCTCTCTTGATAACAAATACCGCTTGATCGAAAGAGAATTTGACTTTACATTCAAAATAGTCAACAACGCTTAAAAAGCAAATACAAAAAAGCAGTTAAAAGCTAAAAACAGAGACTAACGTCAAAAGACAATCGTCTCTGTTTTTATGTAAGCAATCCACACAAGCAAATATATAGGAAAATTCGTACAATAAAAAACCTAAGCCGTCGGTTTACTCATTTGGCTTAGGTTTTCTTTAGCAGTGACGCATCGCTTTCGCTATGCAATTATTCTTATGCGGAACATTTTGCAGTTCTCTATTTATTTTATCGGTTATTCATCCCATACAAGCGTTCCGTTTTCCTCACGGATTGCTATAAATACCGGTCTTTCCGAGTATCCGTTCTGCTCACTGTTCGGTGAGTGGATCGAAAGATACATTTGACCCGATAAAGACCTGAAGATCATGCCGTGTCCTCCGTCGTATTGCCCCGACAGCTTTTTTGAGTAGAGCAGTTTGTCGTCCTGCGTCCAGTTGCCGTCAATCTTTCCGTTATCAGAACGTGCAATGCCTACACAATATCCATCGGAAAAATTTGACCAGATCATGAGAAGCTCACCTGTTGAGCAACGGTACATCCAACAACCGTCTGTAACACAATGATTCGTCCATGACGGATCATCAGCCCTGAAAAGCTCAATCGGTTCTGTGGTAAGGTGTGTAAAATCATAGGAAAGCTTTGCCGATGCCATCCTTCCTATACCGTCGTCGGTGCTTGTCCACTCGTGTACGAATATCATCCACGGCTGACCTGATTCATCAACGTAAAGTGTAGCATCAATCGCATCCCAATCGGATGGAGTAAGCGGTCCTTCGGATATCTCTTCAAAAGGTCCTTCGGGCGAATCCGATTTGAGTACAGTACAGCCTCTATGGTTGGTAACCGATGAGAAGTAGGTGGCAAACATATAGAATTTGCCGTTATGTTTATGAACCTCCGGAGCCCACAAATCCTTTTTTGCCTCAGCCGGAACATTTACAATGTTGTTCATAGGCGTCCATTCTCCGTCAAGCTTTCCGCTCGTATTCTTATAGCCTACCCAGCCGGTACCGTAAACATAATACGTTCCGTTTTCAAGCAAAACACAGGGGTCGCGAAGGCTTTCAATTTTTGAAACTATCATAAAATCCTCTTATTTATCCGAAAATGTCCGGTTGTTTATTTTTCGTCAATCTTAAAATATTCGGTTGTCGGATCATGCCGCAAAAATCAATGATTTTTACAGCTCATTCTGTGCTTTGGTTGTTATCTCTTGGCACTTATGCAACAGGAGGTTTATTCCACAAGCTTTACATTGTCGTTACCCAGAATACTTTTAAGTTCAACCATAAGCGAAGTGCTTATTTCAACCCAGTTATCTCTGTCCGCAAGAAATACACTCTTTTTTCCGTTATCATCAACACAGATTTTGACAGGAATATTACCTGAATGTTTTTTCAGAACAGGATTTATCAGTTTTTGCGTTTTATCCGCCTGCTCTTTGGAAAGCTTTATATAAAGCGTAACCTTGCGTTCTTTCGTGAGAGGTCTGATCTTCTCCGCTATAAGCTTTACACCCTCGCCGTCCTTAAAAGATGTTTTACCCTCAACTATAACTATACTGTCAACTGTAAGCAGTTCTCCGTACTTATCCACCTGAGACGGAAACGCAATAACTTCTATCGTACCCACTTTGTCTTCAAGCGTTGCAAAGCGCATGAGCTGTTTTTTCTTTGTTGATACTTGCTTTACAGCCGTTATAATACCGCCTATCGATATATATTTTCCGTCACAGTCCGAAAGATCCATATTATCAAGCGCGGACGGATCGTTTTGCGCCGCCTCATTGACTTCCGCAAACATTGCCGTTGAATTAAGCCCGTTCATTGCATCACTGTATTCATCCAAAGGATGCCCGGATATATATATACCTGCAATCTCGCGTTCCATTTTAAGCATGACATCTATCGGATATTCCGGTATATCGGGAAATTCTATTTCCAATACGTCGTCAGGCTTGTCCTCATCCGAAAGCATATCGAATATGCTTATCTGCATATCGTTTTTTTCTGCATTCGCCTTATGATACGCGTCCATAACACGCTCATACACGTTCAAAAGCTGAGATCTCTTATTGCCGAGTGAATCAAATGCTCCGCATTTTATAAGGGATTCCACCACTCTCTTATTGGAAGACAATTTCCCCGCACGCCTGCAAAAATCAGAAAAGCTTGTATAAGGACCGTTTTTATCTCTTTCCTCGGTTATTTCATTGACAGCCTGCTCGCCCACGTTTTTAAGCGCGTTGAGCCCGAACATTATATTGCCGCCGTCCGGTACAAACGCGCCTTCACTGCGGTTTATATCGGGATTCAAAACGTTTACGTTCGCTTTTCTGCAATATTCTATGTATTCTGCCACTTTCGCAGGGCTTCCCGCAACGCTCGATATGAGCGACGCCATATAATCAACAAAGTAATAATGCCTTAAGTATGCTGTCCAATAGCTCACAACCGCATAAGACGCGGCGTGTGCTTTATTGAATGCGTATTCGGCAAACTTTATCATTTCATCGAAAATTTCGTTTGCTTTTTCCGGTGAAACGCCGTTTCGTACCGCTCCGCATACTGTTACATTTCCGTTTTCGTCCTCTATTCCGTTTATAAAGTTTATACGTTCCTTTTCCATAACGCTATGCTTCTTTTTTGCCATAGCGCGGCGCACAAGGTCGCTTCTGCCGTATGAATATCCCGCCACATCACGCACTATCTGCATTACCTGTTCCTGATAAATCATACATCCGTACGTTACGTTAAGAATAGGTTCAAGGCATTTATCCGTATATTTTATATTCTCAGGGTTGTTTCTGTTTTCAAGATAACGTGGTATCTGATCCATAGGACCCGGACGGTAAAGAGATATGCCTGCTATTATATCTTCTATGTTTACAGGCTTAAGCTCCTTGAAAAACGACGTTATGCCGGAGCTTTCCAGCTGAAACACGCCTATACAATCGCCCTTGCAAAGAGATTCAAAAACAGCCGGATCGTCAAACTGTATCTCGCTGAGCCGCAGATTTTTATTATATTTTCTGTTTACCGCCGCAACCGTATCGCCTATTACGGTTATATACCTCAGTCCGAGTATGTCTATTTTCAGGAGACCCAATTCTTCAAGAAGTCCCATTGTGTACTGCGTCGTCACGGTATCGCTTGTTACCGAAAGCGGCACATACTCCGATATAGGATTCTTTGTAACGACAATTCCCGACGCATGAACAGATGCGTGTCTCGGCAATTTCAATGATCAGCAGTACAATAAATATCGCCAGCCAATAGATCACTTTCATAAGCCGTCCTTAATTGAGTGCTCATCTCAAGAGCCTTATCTATCGTTATATTGAGCTGAGTAGGAATCATTTTTGCAACTTTATCCACCACCGCATAAGGTATTGCAAGCGCTCTGCCGACATCGCGTACAACCGCTCTTGCCTTCATACGTCCGTGAGTAACTATCATCGCAACATTTTCGTGACCGTACTTTGAAATAATATATTCTATTACCTCCTGACGTCTGTCGTCGCTGAAATCAAGATCTATATCGGGCATACTTACTCGTTCCGGATTAAGAAAACGTTCAAAAAGCAGATTGTATTTTATAGGATCTATCGCGGTTATTCCAAGTGTATACGCAACAACACTCGACGCGCCGCTTCCTCTGCCGGGGCCTACCGAAATGCCTATGCTTTCGGAATAACTTTTGAGATCTTCAACTATGAGGAAGTAATCCACATATCCCATATTTTTTATAGTAGAAAGCTCATAGTCAAGTCTCTGTTTTATGGCTTCCGAAAAATTTTCACCGTATCTTTTTTTTGCGCCTTCACGGCATCTGTATTCAAGATAACTGTATGCGTCACTCCAGCCTTCGGGAAGATGAAATTCGGGAAGATGCTTATTTTTGAAGTCAAACTCAACATTGCATCTGTGGGCTATTTTATATGTATTTTCAATTGCTTCCGGAAATCTGCCAAAAAGACGCTCCATCTCCTCGGTGCTCTTATAATAAAATTCATCCGTTTCAAAGCGCATTCTGTCTTCATCTTCAACGGTTTTAAGCGTTTGTATGCACATCATTATGCCCTGTGCCTCGGCATCGCCCTTTGTCATATAGTGAACATCGTTTGTAGCAACAAGCCCTATGCCGAGTTTTTGCGACATTTCCACAAGCGCTTTATTCACTTTTTTCTGTTCTTCTATGCCGTGATCCTGAAGTTCAAGGAAAAAGTTATTTTCTCCGAACATATTTTTAAGCCGCAGCGCAAGTTTTTCGGCTTCCTCAATATTATCATTCAGTATGAACTGCGGTATATCTCCACCGAGACACGCACTCAAAGCTATTATGCCCTCGGAATATTTCTCCAGCAGTTCATAATCCATTCTCGGCTTATAATAAAAACCTTCCGTGTATGCAAGCGACACAAGCTTTATGAGATTTTTATACCCCTGTTGATTTTCAGCAAGCAGAACAAGATGCGCATAATCCGAATTCATAGGCGTTTTATCGTGCATACTTCCCTTGGTTACATATACCTCACAACCAATAACCGGGTGTATTCCCTCTGCCTTCGCCGCCTTATAAAATTCAACGGCGCCGTACATTACTCCATGATCGGTGATAGCTACGGAATCCATTCCCAGCTCCCTGCACTTATGCATAAGCTCGTCTATTCTTGTCATGCCGTCAAGCAAACTGTATTCGGTATGCAAATGTAAATGGGTGAAATGCGCCATTATTTTTTCCTTTCTTTTTCTGCCGTTATTTTATCTCGTCCGAATCGCCGTATTGAAGCATCAATTCTTCGGCAATCTGCTTCTGTGATTTACTCCCGATTTACCTATCGGTTTATCGAGGGATTCGCCTATTTCCGCAAGGCTCATATCAACCGAATTAAGTCTGAGTTCGGCAACGCTTCTGAGGGATTCGGGAAGATACTGCCAGCCTTTTTTTGAAATTATATATTCTATATATTTCTTCTGATTTATTCCCGCTTCTATGGATTTGTTCTGATTTGCCATTTCGCAATTCACTATACGCG
>CAJLXE010000101.1 GCA_905210525.1 uncultured Clostridia bacterium
ATGTTGCCGGGTGTAGCACAGACAATTTTGTCTTTTTACGTAGTTAAGAAAAAATTTTTTTCGGAAGACCTGAAAACTGAATTTGAACAAGTATATTTGCCCGAATATTATGAAATTTACAATGAAATGGTTAATGCAAATGAATTTGAGAAAAGAAGGATGGTGTTGGTAGAACATATTGACGGAAAAATAAAATTACATGATGTACGTTTTTATGAGAAATAAGATATGACGGAAAATATAATCCGGGAAATAAAAATAGGATAAACTTATACTTGACAATTACTTTGGAATGTTTTATAATAATACTAACGAATATTAGTTAGTAGGAACTGAAAATGAAGCAGGAAGATACAAAGCAGAAAATTATTGACAAGGCATTGGAACTGTTTGCGGCGCACGGATACGATTCGGTCAGCGTCGGAGAGATTGCCAAGGCTGTGGGAATCAAAGCGCCGTCACTTTACAACCATTATCCGAGCAAGCAGGCGATTTTTGACGCGATCGTGGAGTCAACGGCGAAACAGTATGAGGCGGACACAGGGAAGATTAATATTCATGTGCAGAATGTTGCGCAGGATATTTCTGTTTTTACGGGGATCACCGAAGATACACTCTTTGAAAAAGTGCGGCAGATTTTTGAGTACTCTCTACACAACCAAACCATCAGTAATTTTCGGCGCATGATGACTATTGAGCAATTTCGTTCACCGGAGCTGGCAGCTCTATATTCGAAACGTTATGTGGAGCGAATGATTGACTATCACGCCGGTATTTTTCGCGCATTGATTGCTGCAGGAGAGATTCGGGCAGAGGACCCCGAGACGCTGGCAATGATGTATGTTGCTCCTGTGATGACGCTCATAGGCGTATGCGACCGTCAGCCTGAAAAGGAAAGTGAGTGTCTCGAAAAACTCAGAAACCATGTGAGTCTCTTTTTTCACATGGTTCACAGCGACAATTCATGGGGAGGCGAAGAAAAATGAAAAAAACATTGATGCAAAAGCTTGGACTGCTCGGTATCGTCAGCTTTCTTTCATACACGGCGGCAGTGATATTTGCTCCGCTTGCTTATCCGGGATACAACCCCATGGCTCAGGCAGTCAGTGATCTTAGTGCGGCAAATGCGCCGTCTCTTTCACTGTGGAATCAGTTGACTGCACTGTATAATGTATGCGAAGTGGTTTGCGTCACTGTTGTATGTATTGGCATACAGGGGCAGAAAACCAAACTGCTTCGTATGGGAGTTTATTTGTTTACGGCAATGGAATGGATCTCGGCGGTCGGGTATAGGATGTTTCCGCTCTCGGACAGCGGCTATGCGGGTACGTTTCAGGATGTAATGCATATGGTTGTCACTGCTGCAGTGGTGCTGCTGTCTATTGTGTCGCTTGTGTTGATTATCATTGCGGGCATAAAAGATAAGGATTGCCGCTCCTATGGTATCTGCGCTGCAGTTGCGCTTGTCATGATGCTTGTCGGTGCTCTCGGAATGAAGATAATTCCCGCGGATTATTTCGGAGTTGTGGAACGCTTCAGTGTGTTTGCTGCAACAGGTTTCAATGCGGCGCTCGGAATTCATCTTTTTGTCTCGAAAATAAATAAAGGAGCAAATCAAAATGCAAAATAAAATATATCCACGTCCGCACGATAGGCAGACGGTTTATTTAAAAGACGTCATTACAGGTCCGAATATCAAAGTCGGAGACTATACGATCTACAACGATTTCGTGCATGACCCGTGCGATTTTGAAAAGAATAATGTTCTTTACCATTATCCGATCAACGGTGACAAGCTGAAAATCGGAAAATTCTGTTCTATTGCCTGCGGTGCAAAATTTCTGTTTACAAGCGGAAATCATTCGATGCAGTCGCTTGCAACCTATACTTTCCCCATTTTCTTTGATGAATGGGGGCTTGATGCGAAAAATATCTGCGATGCATGGGATAACAAGGGCGATACGATCATAGGAAACGATGTATGGATCGGCTACGAGGCTGTTATTATGTCGGGTGAAGATAGGTGACGGCGCAATAATAGGCACACGCGCGGTCGTTACAAAAGATGTGCCGCCATATACTGTTGTCGGCGGGGTACCCGCAAAGCCAATACGCAGCCGCTTTGATGATGCGACTATTGAGAAGCTGGAAGCCATGTGTTGGTGGGATTGGGATTACGAAAAAATCAAGCGCAATATCTCTGCCATTCAATCGGGAAATCTTGCAGCATTGGAGCGTGCGGAATGAAACCGACAGTCATTGACCCGAAAAACACAACCCGTGCAGCGGCGTTTGACCTTTGGATGGGCGTGCCCAATTCGATGGTGGCGCTTTTCAAAACGCTTAATGTCACGCTTCTTGTGAGGTTCAGCCGCAAGCGCGGACTGAAATTTAATTTGCATTGTCGGCAGTTGATATGAGACATAAATAGGAAAAGAGGGAAAAACGATGTCCAAAAGAGGACGACAATACATTGGTATTTTTGCAGCGATTGTTGCTTATTACCTGATTCATGAGGGAGCACATCTGCTGTATGCCATCTGTGCAGGCGTGTTCCGACATATAAAATTTATGGGGCTCGGGTACAGGTCGATGTCTTCGCTGAGCGCATGACAGATACGCAGCTCGGTATCTTTTGTCTTGTGGGAGTAGCTTCAACCTTTGTTGCGGGTTATATTTTAGTGCTGATTGCAGATGTAATCTGCAAAGTTAAAAGTGCACTGCTTCGCGCAATACTGTACTACATAACGATTGCGTTTCTGCTGCTTGACCCACTTTACTTGAGTGTGTTATGCGGATTTTTCGGCGGCGGAGATATGAACGGTATAGCACTTCTGTTGCCCGAGTGGGCGGCAAGGGTCGGATTTGGTGTGTTACTTGTTGTGAACGGATTTGTTTTTTGTAAAAAGGTTTTACCTACCTACAAAAAATCGTTTTCAGATACGGAGATAAAAAATGAATGAATTGCGTGCAAGAGTTATCTCTCAGCAAAAGGGACTTTATAAAATAAGCAATGGAACGGAAGTAAAATCTGCATCCGTATCCGGCAGATACCGATATGAGGCGAGGACGGTTTCGGACTACCCCGCGGTTGGCGATTATGTTATAGCCGAATGGTCGGATGATGACAGTTATGCCGTGATTACGGGGTTGTTTCCGAGGAAAAGCTGTTTTATCAGGAAAGCGGCGGGCACGGGAAATCAGGAACAGGTTGTTGCAGCCAATGTTGATACCGTGTTTATCTGTATGTCGCTCAACAATAATTTCAATATCAGACGACTGGAAAGGTATCTTGCCGTCACTTACGACAGCGGCGCCGTACCTGTGGTCGTTCTGACAAAATCTGATATTTGCTCCGATACGGAGAGCAAGATATGCGAAGTGCGTGATGCTGCGCCGGGCGTGGATGTGCTGGCGATCTCGTCGCTTGACGGAAATTATGAAATGATAATGAATTATATCCTGCCGGGCAGAACTGTGGCGTTTATCGGTTCATCCGGAGTGGGCAAGTCCACACTCATCAATAAGCTTACCGGTACTGACAGCATTGCTACTCGCGAAATCGGGAACGACGACAAGGGTAGGCATACGACAACTCATAGGGAACTGATTACACTTCCGAACGGTGCTTTTGTCATCGACACGCCGGGTATGCGTGAGCTTGGTATGTGGGACAGCGGCGACGGCATTCATACGGCGTTTGCGGACATTGAAAGATTATTCTATGCGTGCAAATATTCAAATTGTACACACACCACAGAGCCTGGATGCGCTGTTCGGCAAGCGTTGGAGGACAGAACACTTGACGCCGCTCGCTGGGAATCGTATCGAAAGCTGAAAACCGAAAATGAATTTGCTGCAGACAGCAGTCGGTATCTTGAAGCCAAACGTGCAAAATTCAAAGAGATTGCCAAGATCAACAAATCTGGCAGAAAAAACAGATACAGATAGAATTTTACGGAAAACTACAAAAAATGAGCACTGACACAAGAAGAACCTGCTGAAAGGACGATGTAAAAGCACTTTTTGATTCAAAAGAGGATGATTTATATGATGGGAACAGAATCAGAAATGTGTTCAGATGCATAAATAAATACACGATTTATATTATTTTTGATAGATTTGTGGCTCGTGTCTGTTTTGGCACGACCGCAATTTATTTAATACAATAAATACCGAAATTTAGTTTGTGTTTCGGATTCGGGATGATAATACGAATATTACAGATAAACTATATGAGTTCCGAAAAAGGCAGGATTTTCGCTTTTATTGTTTGGCCATTGAGCGAATGATCGGAACGTATACATACGTTGAAACCGACAAGAGGGGGATTTATTAAGGTTTTCCCAATACGTTAGGCATATGTTATTGCCGAATTATAAACTATTTGTGAATTTTATTGCGGACAGATTGACAAGCCTTGTTTGTTGATATATAATTTGAGTTATGTATAATTCAAATTATATATGGAGGTGCGAATATGCCTGCAAAAGTAAAAGTCACAAAAGAGATGATCATTGATGCAGCCTTTGAGATTGCCCGTGAGACGGGTGCGGAAAACATCAATGCAAGGACCGTGTCGGAAAAACTGAATTGCTCTACACAGCCCGTAATGTATCATTTCGCGACGATCGAAGAATTGAAAAGGACGGTTTATGCAAAGGCAGACCGTTATCATTCGGAATATCTGATGAATATAAAAGACCGGGAAATTTGTGTTACGCTTGGGATTGGACTGAATTATATCCGTTTTGCGATTGAAGAGCCGCATTTGTTCCGTTTTCTTTTTCAGTCGGATTTTTTTAGCGGAACTACCTTGCTTGAACTGATAGACGCTGAGGAGCTTACCCCTGTTCTTTCGGCTATGCAGGGAGCCATGGAAATCAGTATGGAACAGACGAAAAAGGTTTTCCTGACCGTTTTTCTGTTTGCTCACGGGTATGCAAGTATCATAGCAAACAATTCATTAAAATATGATGAAGAACTTGTAAGCTCCCGTTTGGAACAGGCATATAGAGGCGCAATATTGGCAATACAGGAGGAAATAAAATGAAAAAGCTATATGACAAAAATGAGCTGACTTTTGCGATTGTGTGGATAGTGTTTTATTGCGTTTTGCAATCCTTGGCAAATCCGTTGAATAAAATAATCGGAATCGAATATTCGGCAAATGCCGTTTTCTGTATTTTGCAGACCGGAATTCTTTTTACTTTTATACGAAAAAACAATTTGCAGAAACGGTATGGGCTTTGCAAATCCAACGTTCCTGCATGGCGGTTCCTTTACTATGTGCCGTTACTTATCCTGGCATCAGGGAATCTTTGGAACGGTGCCGCTCTCAACTATTCGCTGAAGGAAACGGCTTGCCGTGTTGCGTGTATGCTTTGTGTTGGATTTTTGGAGGAAGTAATTTTCAGAGGCTTTCTGTTTGCTGCAATCGCAAGGAATAATATAAAATCCGCCATTATTGTTTCAAGTGTAACCTTTGGCGTCGGGCACCTGATAAATTTATTTAACGGCAGTGGTATGGACTTGGTAAACAATTTGTGTCAGATTTGCTTTGCAATTGCGATGGGTTTCTTGCTTGTAACTATTTTTTACCGCGGTGGAAGCTTGTTACCCTGCATTATTGTCCATTCTGCTATCAATACGATCGGGACTTTTGCAAATAAAATAGATATTACCGTGAAAGAACACTTGATTCATATAATTATTCTGATATTGATAACCGTTGTCTATACCTTAATCCTTACAAGAACGCTTCCGAAATGCGGGTGGGAAAATACAAATGATGCGAGAAGTAAATGAATCATCATGAAAAAACTTCAAGTCATTCAGAGATCAATTAATGTCTTCAGAATAACCTATGACGGAGGTGAGCTGCAATTTCTTCCTGCGTAAGGCTTTTATTGCGGCGCAGCTTCTTTATCTTTTTGCCAATCACAAGTTCCATAGTATTATTCTCATCTTGTCACGCCGCAAATTTGTCACGCAGATTCCGGAAGAAAAGGGCAAGAAACGCAAGCTCGGCATGAGGTGTATCTTCAAGTATTAAAGAATATATGGCAGGGCAAATATATACGCCACGCGGCAAAGTTGGCAAACACGAACAGCGTATTGTCAATACAAAAAGCGAGGGGATTTGTAAGAGAAGACTGGAGGAGAGGCTTACTGGGAATCAATAAATATAAAGCAAATAACATCTTGTGTCTGAAAAGCTTTGTTCTATCAATGGTTTAGTTATTCAACCAAAATTCAACGGATTAAGTTATTGTGTTTACTCTGCGTTTCTTTTATAATAGGGGTGTAGCTACGATGAAAAAAACAATT
>CAJLXE010000102.1 GCA_905210525.1 uncultured Clostridia bacterium
ATCAATATACAGTAAACGTATTTAACGTTCTCATGTTAACTGCGTTGAAAATCAAGTGCAATCTCCATTTATCAATTCACTCCGTGTTCAAAAAAATACACATTCAAAAGTGTATAAAACATTACACACAATACAATTTCAATAACGGCCAGCATTATTCCCGATGCAAGGCGCATCCATTTTGTATTGAGAAATGCCGTTATAAACTGGAGAACAATGCAAACAAACACCGCAACAAAATATCCCGCTGCCGTATACATCGGCGGATAAAATGTATTTACCGCAAGCATGACCGGAACTGCACCGCTCAGTATGATACGTTTTTCACGGTTATCGGAAAACGCCGTAATTATTGCCACCGCTGCCAGAATAATCGTACACACAATCAAAAGCATCATCTTTGTCTGCATAAATTTACCTCCGCAATATAATATTTACGTAGCAGTTTCATTATATATCAATATCTGTTATCAAAAATTCGTGTTGTCTTTTTTTCACTTCTCGGCAATTCACCTATTGTAACGCTCTTAGGCACAATCTTTAACCCGACTTTGGTCTTGAACTGCTCGCCTACCTCATTTTCTACCTGCTCCGGAACACAGTCGGGAGTTCTCTCAAAAAACAGCGTCATTATATCCTTTCCCTCAAGATGATCTATCATTACCTGATATTCGCTTGAAACACCGTCTATGTTCTTGAGAACATCTTCTATCTGTCCCGGATATATGTTTACACCCTTAACCTTTATCATATCGTCGCTTCTGCCGATGATACGATCTATTCTCGGGAATTCAGATCCGCATGAACATTTTTCCGGCACTATTCTTGAAAGGTCATGCGTTCTGTATCTTATAAGCGGCGCGCCTTCCTTTTTAAGGGTCGTTATAACAATTTCGCCTATTTCGCCGTCTTTAACATTCTTGCCCGTTTTGGGATCTATGATCTCAAGATATATATAATCATCCCAGTAATGCATAGGTCCTTCCGCAACACAGTTGATACCTATTCCCGGACCGTATATCTCCGTCAATCCGTAAATATCATAAAGCTCCACTCCAAGCTCGTTGGCTATTCTCTGCCGCATTTTATCGCCCCAGCGTTCCGAACCTATAACACCCTTTTTAAGCTTTATTTTGTCGCCGATTCCGCGTTTTGCAATTTCCTCCGCAAGAAGAAGCGCATACGATGACGTTGCACAAAGTACCGTACTTTCCATATCCATCATCATTTTGAGCTGTTTATCCGTATTTCCCGGTCCCATGGGTATAGCCATAGCTCCGAGCTTTTCACAACCGAGCTGAAATCCTATTCCCGCAGTCCACAACCCATATCCGGGAGTGATATGTATTCTGTCTTTTTTTGTAATTCCCGCCATGCGGTAGCAGCGTGCAAACATTTCAGCCCAATCATCCACGTCCTTTTGTGTATAAGGAATTATTATCGGTGTGCCCGTTGTTCCGGATGAAGAATGTATTCTGACTATATCCTCATCATCAGCCGCCTGTACCCCGAGCGGATAGCCTTCACGCAGTTCGGCCTTCTCCGTAAAAGGCAGATCTGTAAAAGATTCGGTTGTTATGCTGTTCACATCAAGTCCCGCAAACTTTTTTGCATACAGGTTTCCCTCATGACGCATTGCCGCGTTAATTGATTTTTTCACAAGCTCAAGCTGTTCATTATTTATTTTCATTTTTATTGACCGTTTCCTTTTCTTCGGAATTTTTCATATAAATATTTTTGTTTCGTTTTATTCGAGTTCTTTTGAAAACTCGGCTCCTATTTCAAGAGCTTTCAGATTTTGTTCATGAAATGCCGCTTTTGTTGAAGATAAAATCGCTTTTGCAATATCATCTTTTGTAATCCCTATGTCGCAGTTTACCGTTGCCGCTCCCAAAAGTGCGACATTCAATGATTTTGCATTGCCGAATGTATTTATTATCGTATCCGCATCAACAACAAATGTTTTTATTTTATTTTGCTTAAGGCAGTCAAACATAAGTCCGGCGTCATACGCACTCTCTGCAAACATATCCGTAACCGGCTTTACCGCCGCACTGCTTGTAACAATCGTTCCGCCGCACTTAAGATAAGGAAGCGCACGAACTGCTTCGGCAGGTTCAAATGCAATAATTATGTCCGCCGTTCCCTTTGGTATCAGCGGTGAATACACATTCTCGCCGATTCTTACGTGGCTCACCACGCAACCGCCTCTCTGCGCCATACCGATCGTTTCGGCAGTATGGACATCGTGACCTGCTGAAAGTGCCGCAGCCGCAATAAGCTTGGACGCAAGAACTGTTCCCTGACCGCCCACGCCCGAAAGAAGAATATTATACATCGATTTTTCCTCCTTTACCTGATATTGCGCCTGTCGGACATACTTTTTCGCAAAGTCCGCATCCGTAACACAGCGTAGAATCTATTTCAACTTTATTTCCGTTTTTGATAAGAGCGGGACATCCTATTTCTTTTGCGCATTTTTTACAGCCGATGCACTTTTCTTTGTCAACCGTATAAAGCTTTTCCGGTTTAAAAAGCGCTATGCACGGTGCTCTGAATATTATTGCGGAAACTCCGTCAAAATCCGCCGCACGTCTTACAGCCGCCACAGCATCCTCCAATTCAAACGGATTAACTGTCTGAATATACTTAACGCCCGCCGCTTCGAGCATCTTTTCTATACTTATAACCTCTGCAATTTCACCGGCAGCCCGCTTACCCGTATTCGGATTCGGTTGATGCCCTGTCATTGCCGTTGTTGAATTATCCAATATAACCGACACTATTTTAGTACCGTTATAAACAGCATTTACTATTCCGGGAATACCTGTATGGAAAAATGTGGAATCTCCCGTAAAAGAAAAACAAACAGTGTCAGGATCGGAGTGCTTTATTCCCTGCGCAACGGTAATACCTGCGCCCATACAAAGACACGTGTCCACCATATCGAGCGGTTTTGCGTTGCCGAGCGTGTAACAACCTATATCACCCGCAAAAACAGCTTTTCTGCCCTTCATCGCCTTTTTTACAGCATAAAACGACGCTCTGTGAGGACATCCGGCACAAAGCATAGGCGGACGAACCGGCATTTTTATATCCGGAGCCTGCGGTATATCGGGCTTTTTTGTACCGAAATAATCCGCAAATATCATTCTTGCCGCATCTGTACTGTTTTCACCCGCATCCGGTACATTACCCGTAAGCTTGCCTTTTATTTTTACATTAAGATTGTACTTATAACATACATATATAAGCTCTTTTTCAACAACGGGATCAAGTTCCTCGTACACAAGCACTTCATCAAGAGTTCTAAGAAACTCCGCCGCAAGTTTTTCCGGAAAAGGATGTGCCGTTGCTATTTTCATTATAGGCGCAATGATTCCGTCTGTCTGCATAGCCTCTTTTGCATATGAATAGCTTACTCCGCTTGCCGCAATTCCGAGTCTGCCTTGTGCAGGTTCAACAGAATTATACTTGTAGTCAGACAAAATATCCTTAAGCTGTCTGTTCCGTTCTTCTATTTTCAGATGGTTTAAATAAGATGTTCTCGGGAAGATAACCCATTTTGACGTATCTTTTACAAAGCCCTCGGCAATATGAGCAAATTTTTCTTCTTTAAGTTCTATCGCCGCATAGGCATGACATACCCTTGTGGTAGGTCTGAATATAACGGGCGTTGAATATTTCTCCGAAAAATCAAAAGCGTCTGCTATCATTTCATACGCTTCTTCGGGAGATGTCGGATCAAAAACAGGTAATTTGGCAAATTGTGCAAAGTGTCTCGTGTCCTGCTCCGTCTGAGACGATATAGGACCGGGATCATCTGCCACCAATATGACCATTCCGCCTTTTACGCCGATATATGCAAGAGACATAAGCGGATCGGATGCAACATTCAATCCCACCTGTTTCATTGTAACCATACAACGCAGACCTGAATATGCAGCTCCTGCGGCAACTTCAAGGGCGGATTTTTCGTTAACGCTCCATTCAACATACACGTTGTCCGCATAACCGTTTTGTTTGAGTTTCGCCACGGTTTCAAGCGTTTCGGTAGACGGCGTTCCGGGGTATCCCGTTACAACATCCACACCCGCGGCAATAGCACCGTATGCAATAGCTTCATTACCCATAAGGATCTTTTTCATATATGATTCTCCGATAAAGTTCAATTAATTTCTATTTTAACAATTGCATTTCTGTCTTACGACAAAAAATAAAGATATATTCATTTTAACACAAATGTGACAATAAATCAATCATTTTTTGCGGAATATCCCCAATCGCAACATAAAAAAAGCGCCCGAAGGCGCTAAAAAAGCATTTAACTTTCATATTGAAAATGCCACACAGTTTTAACAATGTCATAAATCGGTTGTATCAGACTTTCATCCGGCACTTCAATCACGCATATCATGCCCTGTTCTAATTCTATCATATATTTTTGGTTACCAAGCACATACACGTCATAATAAGCATTGTATTCTTTATCAGGGGTCAGGGTAAATCCCAATGTCGGCTCCCCATACATCAGATTGCAACGTATTTCATTGCCGTCTTTATTTTGCCAGCGTACATAAAGATCTTGGCTGACCAGAGTCCATTCAGAAAAACCCGACGTGGCTTCATCCGATTTCAGGTATGAATCTTCATATAAGCTCATTTCCGCAAATTCATAACCGTAATCATATGATAAAGGTTTAACCAATAGACTGATATCACCGTTTGTGATGTTAATACCCATCAGTTTTTTATCTCGGTCGTAATAATTAAAGAAAGACTAAGCTTCCCGCAAATCCGAAAACTTAAATATATATTTACCGTATTCGGAATAATCATTACCCGTAAGCTTTATTTTAATCTGCATTGCCGCATCATAAAGCCGATTTATTATATCATCGGAAGCATCATTGTTGTGACAAAAATTGAATGCAAATATCAAATCGTCCGTTATATTTATAATAAAATGCTTCTTGTCACCGTAAAGTCCGGGGCACAACCTGCGATACAAATATCCGTATTCGTCGCTGATTCTCTCTTCGGGTTGCAAACCACATACAAAATACTCCGTAAGATACAAATGTTTATACAACTCGTATTTGTCTTCCTGCATACATTTTGTCGGATATATATTATCATCCTTAAGATATACCAAACGGCAATTGAGCCTTGAATATTCCCAAAACACAATATCATATTTAATCGGAGAAAGCCCCAAATCATCCTTGGAATCATTGTTTATTGCGGTCATGTTTTCATATACAACAGCCAAACGTGAATCGCCTGCTATATTATTTGTATTTTTGATAACATCAAGCAAATCTTTTCCCGAAAAGTAGTTTCCGAGAAAACGTCTGTCTGCATTAGCCTGCATAAGCTTAACCGGATCACCATTCAAATCGGCATTCGGAAAACGCTCAAAACACCCCATCGGCCCCGGCGATGTATCACCCGTTTCTGTCGGTTGCTGAGCCGGTGTCGGTGAAACATTTGCGCACGAAGCACACAGAGGAAGCACAACGCACAGCAACACAACAACAAATCGCAACTTTTTACATAACTTTTTCACGATTGTCACCTCTTTCTGAGTTTACCGGTATTTATCTCCTTACCGTATACTTCAGCCCTGCAGGTATGATTAATGTGCCCTCCAATCATAAGTTCCGTCCGAATCACTGCTTGTGTATAAATAAATAACATAATAATTATCAAACACGCTTTCGTCCTTAAGCGAATCGTATTCAATAACTTGATGTTGTAAATATTTATTTTCAAGTCTTGCTGTGTTTTGTTTTTGAATGTCGCACTTGTTTTCGTACCATAATATCAAGTCCTGTTCGGATAAATCCGATCTAATAAGTGCGGTTGCCAGATAATCCATTCCGTTCCCGTTTCCGTTAAGCTTTCCCAAAACGCTTTTTGTTTCTACAATTTCGGTATTCTGAGGAATTTGTACGGATAACAGTTCTTTTTCAAGATTGCGGAGTTTTATATCGTTTTTGATTGTATGTATATTAAAAAACATACCAAAATTCATCCACAATATTATCACCACAACGGCAAGCGCCGCTATTACAAAAAATTTATGCTTGCGTAAATATGATGCCGTTTTATGCATTTTAACACCCCTTTATTTTTCCTGATATGCAAATACAATGCGCTTATACATCCGCTGTGAAATCAATTCTATTACTGTAAATAAACGTGACCGATACAAATAAAACAGAAAAATTCATTTTATTTTATAATTTTTTCAAATACAA
>CAJLXE010000103.1 GCA_905210525.1 uncultured Clostridia bacterium
TCGGTCACAGCGGCTCGGGAAAGACGACTTTGACAGAAGCATTAATGTTCAACGCTAAGGTGACAGACAGACTCGGCAGGGTCGATAATGCAACGGCGGCATCTGACTTTGATCAAGAAGAGAAAAAAAGAAAAATATCAATTTCTGCGGCTGTTGCACCTATAATGCGTAAAGACTGCAAGATAAATCTTATAGACGTTCCCGGATATTTTGACTTTGAAGGCGAAATGATAGAAGCGTGTACTGCTGCCGAAGGCGCCGTAATCGTTATAAACGGAACAAACGGCATAGAAGTCGGCGCGGAAAAAGCATGGGCAGAGTGCAAGCGCCGCGGCGTATCCATGATGATGTTTGTAAGTCAGATAGACAAGGAACACGTTGATTTTGCAAAGATAGTCGAAGACGCAAAACGCATATTCGGTAAAAGTATAGCGCCTATCCAGCTGCCTATATATGAAAACGGTTCTTTTATGGGAATAGTAGATGTTGTGCATATGACGGCTCACGACACGAGAACGCCGGAATCAAAAGAGATACCTATTCCGGAATCTATGAGAGATCAGATTGACGAGGTTCTTGAGCTTCTTACGGAGGCGGTTGCGGAAACGGATGATGATTTGCTCACGAAATACTTTGACGAAGGCAAACTTTCATCGGATGAAATTCGCTTTGCAATGAGAAAAGGCACAATAGCAGGTACGCTTGTTCCTGTGTTGTGCGGCTCGGGCTACAACAATGCGGGTATTGATTTGCTCGCAAGGCAGATTGCTCATTACCTGCCGTCGCCTGTTGACGTACCGCCTATGATTGCGGAATCCGGGGAAGATGAAGTAGAAGTGCCGTGCGATCCCAATGCTCCTTTTTCGGCAATTATATTCAAAACTGTAGTGGATCAGTTTGTGGGCAAGTTGTCATTGTTTAAGGTTATATCGGGAAAAGTATCGCCGGGCATGACAGTTTATAATCCGAACCGTGATCTGGATGAAAAAATAGGTAACGTGTACAGCATTGTATGCGACAAGCAAAATGCAGAGCAAGTAATAGAAGCCGGCGATATCGGTGCTTTCTCAAAGCTTGTAAAAACAAAGACGGGTGATACGCTTTGCGACAGAGCAAGAGTGGTCAAATTTCCGGCAATGGAATTCCCGGCACCGTCAATAAGCATAGCGATAGACTGCGAGAAAGCCGGAGATGAAGATAAAGTATTTACCGGACTTAAAAAGCTTACAGACGAAGATAAAACGTTTAAGGTTGAGAAAAATTCCGAAACGGGGCAGACTCTTATTTCCGGTACGGGCGAAATGCAGATGGATGTTATAGCAAGCAAGCTGAAAGCAAAATTCGGCGTAGGTATAAAGCCTGTGGAAAGACGCGTTGCATACAGAGAGACGATTCGCAAGCCCGTGAGTGTTGAAGGAAAACATAAGAAACAATCCGGTGGACACGGACAGTACGGTCATGTTTGGATACGTTTTGAACCTATTACGGATTCGGAAGAAAGATTTGTGTTCGGAGATGAAGTTGTAGGCGGAGTTGTTCCGAAAGGATTTATTCCGGCAGTTGAAAAGGGACTCAACGAGGCTATTGACAGAGGTCCTTTGGCGGGATATCCGATAACAGGGCTTAAGGCAACGCTTTATGACGGCTCGTATCACCCTGTTGATTCAAATGAAATGTCATTCAAAATGGCTGCAAAGATTGCATTCAGAAAGCTTGATACGGCGTCACCTGTTCTTCTTGAACCTATAATGTCTGTAACGGTGTGCGTACCGGATGATTACATGGGCGATATTATAGGTGATCTCAATAAGCGCAGAGGCAGAATAATGGGTATGGATGCCGCAGGCAAGGGACAACAGCAGATACTTGCGGAGGTTCCGGAAGCGGAAATATTTAAATATGCAACGGATTTGAGATCTATGACTCAGGGCAAAGGAACATTTAAAGCGGAGTTTATAAGATATGAAGAAGTTCCTGCAATGATAAGCACAAAGATAGTTGAGGAAGCAAAAAAGAATATGTCTGATGAAGATGAATAATGTGAACTTTTAATAAAAACAACGGCAGATAAGGTAAGCTTAATGCAAAACTTTATCTGCCGTTATTTTTTACTTTATATAAGCGGATTAATCATCCCATTCGGGCATAAGCTCCGGATGAGCCTTTACATATTCGCCTAATTCGGCTATTCTCTGATATTCAAGCTCCGTGAGATCGCCCTGAGAGTTTGGTCCGAAGTTCAGGAGCAGGTTGCCGTTGTATTTACGGGCTACATTGAACCATTCTATGAATGTTTCAACAGGCTTTATGTTCCATTCATCATAAACCGTATATCCCCAGCACTGACTGCCTTCGTGGCAAAGCTCCCACCACTTGCCTTCGAGTTTCTCATGATATCTTTCCTCAGTGGGTAATTCACATTCAAGAGATTCAAAATCTGTACCTGAGCCTCTGCCGATAACTATTCCCGGCTGCAGTGCTCTTATTTCTTCTTCCGACATCATATCAAATCCGTTGCCGTCGAACCAGATAAGATCAATTTTGCCGTAACGGGTGAGAAGTTCATATATCTGACCTCTGCCTATTGCACGCTCATATTCTTTGAGCGGAGCCGGTGCCGGAGGTGCATTGTCATGCCAGCCGCCGAGTTCCGGTTTATATGCAAATTTATTGTAGTTGCGAGTTGTGTAAAAATCCGGAGGGGAGAAGTAGAAACCTACTTTGATACCGTTTTTACGGCAAGCGTCAACATATTCGCCTACGAGATCTCTGCCGTCCATGTAATTTCTTGTGTTGAATTCGCCGTATTCGCTCGGCCAAAGTGCATAAGAATCATGATGACGTGTTGTGAGAACCGCATAACGGAAGCCTGCGTCCTTGGCTGCTTTGAGCCATTTGTCAGGATTATATCTGTTGGGATAGAAGCGCTTTGCAAGCGAAAAATATTCTTCCGGTGTGCAATATCTGGGTGTAAACGGATGATGGCGCATCATTGACCATGATATATCGAGCATACCGTCAACGGAACTGATGCCCCAATGGAAGAATATACCGAGACCTGCTTTGGGGAACCACTGCGCGTCCGGATGTGTGTTTTTTGATTTTAATTCCATAAAAATTCCTTTCTTATAAATAAAACGGTGCGATGCCGATTAAAAGTTTATACCGTAATTACAGTATCATGACATCGGCTTCCGAATCTATTTTCATATTTTCACCGCAGTTTTCAAATTTGTTGTCTGCCGTAAGCACGCCGCGTGCAGCTCCGGTTATTGCAAGTCCGCAGTATGCACCGTCAACACTGTTGCCTTGTATTATGACGTCTCTCATACAGCCTTCCTGCTTGCCAATAGAATCGGCTCTCATGTAACAGAATTCGTTGAGCTTGTTGCCTCTCATAAGTATACCGAAATCAATATCAGGTATATCTACGCCCATTGTTCTGAGGAAGCTTTGACCTGACGAATTGTCAATATTGAGGTCATACAGCATATGGAGGTACAGTCCGTCGGAAAGTCTGTTGTTTACGAAAGATACATACCAATTCGGCATATATGTGTCGTATATGTCTTTTGCCCAGCCAAAGAATCCGCCCGCTTGTGCAGATGTACACGAATCGAGCACTGTATTTGTCTGAGTTCCGAAAAGCTGAAAATGTCCGCCGTCGTAAACCGAGTTTGCAACAAAGTAGAATCGGTCTCTTATTTCGGCGAGCGATATTATCGAGTTTTCGTCCGGCTGTACTTCAAAAGGTTCTTCTGTTTTTATTATGCGCCCGTGATTTTGAGCGATACGTCTGAATTGACCGAATCCTTTACCTGTTATTATAAACATTCCGTAGCCGACTCTTGCGGAATCCTCAAATACAGGGTCATAAGGCAGTTCAAAAGTGGTATCGTCTATGATTTTGACGGTGCCGTTGTAGTCACCTCTGCCCATATCGGTTGTAAACGATTCGCGGTTATTGTCTATAACGTGCTGGATTCTGTTTCTGGAAAAATATATTCCTTCACCGCTTATGCCGAGAGTCATGCAGTCAAAAAGGTTATCTTCTATTATTGCGCTTCTGCAATGTCCTATCGGAGTCCAATGACGCACATTGGCACGGAACTTGTTGCGCTTGATCTGAACATGACTTTTTCTGCCGAAATAGAATGATGCGGCAGATACTCTGAATTCGCTGTCTGTAATCTGAACGTTGTCGCCGTTTATCACAAATATATTGCATTTGGTGTCGTGACCCGTTCCGCGCACTTCCATACGGCAGCGTTTTTCATATTCCATGTTTCCCGCAACCTTAGGACCGGCAACTGCGTTTGTGAATATTCTTACATTGTGTATATATATGTCTTTTGCCGGCTTTTCCGGAGTTCCTACTTTGAACATTCCTCCTATTCTGGTGCCTGCTATTGTTATGTTGCTTACTTCAAATTCCGTTTCGGCTGTGAACATAGTTTCCGGAAGTTCATCGAGCTCCCATTGCACGCTTGTCCAGAATATCAGCGTATTTGTAAGACCGTCCCCGCGAATGACTGTTTTAGGCGGAATACAGAATGTTTTTGTAAGGTAATATGAACCCTTCGGAATGTACATAATACCGCCGCCGTTTTCTTTTATTGCTTCAAGTGTTTTGTCAAATGCGTCGTTGCAGAGCGTTCTGTGCGTTCCAACCGCACCGTAATCCGTTACATTGAATATATCCTGAGGCCAGAGTGAACGCGGAGCTTCGCCTATCGCGACTTCAAACGGCATACTCCATGCAGTAGCGCCGCCGAATGTGTTTGATACGGAAATAAGATAATTCCCGTTCGGCATATTGTCCGGAACACGTACTTCAATAGAATAATTATCATATACCTTTATTATTTCTAAAGGAATATATTTGCCGTCTGCAATAAGTGCCGCTTCGGCTTTGCCGTACGGTGCGAGATTTGAGCCGATTACACGGATTGTTCCGCCTTTTGTTGCGATGCCGCCCTCGTCGCCCATTATTTCTTCAATACGCGGTACGTTTATATATACCGTTTTATCGGAAATTGAAAGAGAATAAACTCCTTCACCTATATCACACGGCAGTCTGAATTTGAATGAAGCATCTGTCTTTTGCAGAATTTCAGGAAAATATATTTTATCACCTTCCACGGGAGTGCTTGCGGTTTTCTTTTCGGTGTCTGTGGGAAGTCTGTTATACTGTGAATCCAATATAAAACCATACTTACCTTTGTTGTCAAGACGCGACAGACGAACGGAGTTTATTTCCGAAAGCCCGGAGCCGCATATCTGAACAAAGTCACCGGGTTTGCACCATGTGTTTCCGTGATAATATATTACGGTTGCCATAATAATTTTACCAGTTCCTTTCATGAGGTTATTTGATGCCGTCTTTTGGCAAACTGTTCTGTTTTTAATTCAAAAACCAACACTGTAATTATAACACAGTGAAATATCAAGTCAAGAATAAATTAATGATATTTTAAAATGTATCGGGCGGCAGAGAAATGTTATAAAAAGTCGATTTTCATAATATATATTCACATTTGATTTTATCGGTTTTTACGCATAATTTTGCTTGTAGAGAGATGCTTGCCGAAATAAGATTTAGAGGTGCGGACAGTAGGCGAACAGATTGTTGCAAAAGAGGAGTATTGTGATATATCACCTGAAATGAAAGATAAAAACGGATAAAAATATTCACTTATGTTCCGATTGATATATGTTTTAAGAGAAGCGTTTGATTTGCACGGATATGTTTTATATTGCAATTTGAGTGTATATTTTTGGTTCGGTAATGGATTTGCTGATTTTTATTGAAAATTTTATTGAAAATCAACTGTAATGGGTGCTTTATTAATGTAGAGTTATGCTATAATTGAATGCGGCAATATTTTTTGTTTGTAATGAAATCTTGTGAATGTAAAAAGATATAAAAATACAATCTTATATGGCTTAAATGTTATAAAAGGCGGAATAAATTTAAATTCTGAATATTTCTTTTGCAATACGTTTATATAGTGCACGTACTGCAAAAGAAATATAATCGGAAATTTGCGAAGAAGTACAAATTCTATGCAATACCGGACAATTTTTTGATATATCAATATAATATCATAATTTGATTTTTTTGTCAAGCTTTACGCAGATTTGCAATAAGGGTAGAAGTACAAATTCTACGCAAAATAATAAACAAATTTGCATACACAAATATGATATCATTGTTTTATTTTTTT
>CAJLXE010000104.1 GCA_905210525.1 uncultured Clostridia bacterium
CCTGAGGCAGTGCCTGCAAGTCTAGATTTGAATTCGCAAACGCCGATGATATAAGAGGGATTCCCGCCGCTTTCAGCTCTTTTTCGCTGTCTTTTGTACGGAAATAAGGATTTACTATATCAAGATCTGCCACGCTTACTTCCAGACCCAGACTGCGCAGATAAAACGCGTAATTAACAGCTATATTTGTTTTCCCGCTCCCATAGTGGCCTGCAAAAAGAGTCACTCTCTTATGCTCCATACCCATATACTCCCTTGATTTTTATAATTATTACAGCTTGCTTCGTATTATTTTTCCGCTTGTTGTTTTGGGTAACTCGTCCTTGAAAACAACTATTCTCGGATATTTATACGGTGCTGTCTTGTGTTTTACGTATTCCTGAATTTCCTTTTTCAACACATCTGTCGCTTCGGTACCTTTTGTAAGAACTATGCTGGCTTTTACAATCTGACCTCTCACATCATCGGGTGCCGCAGATACTCCGCATTCCAGTACGTACGGAAGCTCCATTATAACGTTTTCTATTTCAAAAGGTCCTATTCTGTATCCCGATGATTTTATAACGTCATCTATACGTCCTATATACCAGAAGAAGCCGTCTTCATCTCTGTATGCAACGTCACCCGTATGATACATATCGTCATGCCATGCTTCTTTTGTTTTTTCTTCATCGAGATAATATCCCGTAAAGAGTCCGCACGGAGCGCCTTTATCGGTTCTTACTACAATTTCTCCCGTTTCACCGACGTCAACCGTTTTCCCGTCCGGATCAACGATATCAATGTCGTAAATAGGAATCGGCTTACCCATAGAGCCTATTTTGTGAGGCGCGCCTACAAGATTTCCTATCATAAGAGTGCTTTCCGATTGTCCGAAGCCTTCCATTACCTGAAGTCCCGTGAGCTTTTCAAGTTGTTTGAATACTTCCGGATTCAGTGCTTCGCCCGCAATCGTCGCATGTTCAACCGATGAAAGATCATATTTCGTGAGATCTTCTTTTATCATCATTCTGTACATTGTGGGCGGCGCACAGAATGTCGTAATATTATATTTTGCAAAAAGAGGCAATATATCCGACGCATTGAATCTGTCAAAATCATATACAAATGTTGCGGCTTCGCACAGCCACTGTCCGTAAAGCTTGCCCCACATAGCCTTTGCCCAGCCTGTATCGGATATTGTCAAATGCAGGCCGTCCGGATCAACGCAATGCCAATATTTTGCCGTTATAAAGTGTCCGAGCGCATATTTATAGTTATGAGCCGCAATTTTCGGATAGCCCGTTGTTCCCGATGTGAAGAACATAAGCATAAGATCCTTACCTTTGGGCGAATCGGTCGTTCTTTCAAATTCAGAGCTGTACAGCTTGTACTCTTCGTCAAAATCATGCCAGCCGTCACGCTCGCCGTTTACAATTATCTTTGTTCTGAGAGTCGGACATTCCGCAGCCGCAAGATCAGCTTGATGTGCAGTATCTCCGTCCGCCGTACAAAGTATTGCACTTACTCCCGCAGCCTGAAAACGATATGTAAAATCATGCTCCTGAAGAAGATTTGTAGCTGGAATTGCTATTGCGCCGAGCTTATTCAAGCCGAGCATCGCAAACCAGAACTGATAGTGTCTTTTAAGAACAAGCATTACTCTGTCGCCTTTTTTTATTCCGAGAGCTTTGAAATAATTTGCACATTGCGCCGATGTTTTTTTCAGATCGCCGAACGTAAAAATTCTTTCGTTTTTGTCTCTGTCAAGATGCACCATTGCAATTTTATCCGGTTTTTCGGTTCCGAGAACATCCACAACATCGTATGCAAAATTAAATTCATTCTCGTTTTTGAACTGAACCTTAACCGGAGTTCCGTTGGAATCCGTTTCAACGTCAACCCATTTGCTATATACGCGTTTTTCGTACTTATCCTTCGTTTTTTTCGGTTTTTCGGGAGAAATAGTTTTTTCTTCGGAAAGCTCCGGTATCGGTTCTCCCGACGGATTAAGCACCATTGCATAAAACAGACAATCCTCGCCTTCTACGGCTATCATGCCGTGAGGCGTTGCGCTGTCATAATATATACTGTCGCCCTCATGAAGTATTTCCTTATGTGAGCCCACCTGAACCTTAAGCGCGCCTTTGATTACAATATCGCATTCCTGACCGTCATGAGTAGTAAGTTCTATGTCATGTCTCTGAGCCTCTTCGCTGTAAGAAGCCGTTACGAAAAGAGGTTCTGCAATTCTGTTTTTGAACGCCGCCGCAAGATTATAGTAAACCATTCCGTGAGCTTTTTCTATTCTTTGTCCATCGCCCCTGCGAGTAACCGTATATGACGCCAAAGTAGGACTTGTACCTTCTATAATATCCGTAACGTCCACATTGAATGCCAATGCGCAACGGTAAATAAAAGCAAACGTAAGATTTGATTTGCCGTTTTCGCACGCAATGTATTCTTCAACGGAAACGTCTGTCTTGAGAGCCATTTCTTCTGTTGAAAGTCCCTCTATTTCGCGCAGTTCGCGTATTCTGCCTGCCATTTCCTGAAGCTTATAATCAAGCCCGGTAATTTGTTTCATATGCTCCTCCTGTTTTAGTGGGACAGATAACAAAAGCCCGTCCCAAAGATATGATTTCTTTGAGACGAGCCATAAATTACATTTATACCCGCGGTACCACTCAAATTGCGCGACTTCTTCGCGCCTCTTTCAGACTCTGACAAGTCCTATGCATTTACGCAACATAACGGGAAAGTTCTACTCATGCACACTACATAATGCATAATGCATTATGCATTTTCTTCTTTCCGACTCAGAAGCTACCGACCTTGAAAATCAACAACCGACGGCTCGCACCAAACGCCGTTTCTCTGAAGCGTATAATTTTCTGTCCTCTTCGTCCACGTCTTTAATTTGTTTGATTATATCATATCTTCAGTATAATGTCAATAGTTTTTAAAGTTTATTTCTCTGTATTTTTCCGCTTATTGTCTTTGGCAATTCCGTTCTGAACTCAACTATTCTCGGATACTTATAAGGAGCGGTATGCTTCTTTACGTATTCCTGTATTTCTTTTTTGAGTTCATCCGTACCTTCCGTGCCTTTTACAAGAACAATGCTTGCCTTTACAACCTGACCTCTTATTTCATCCGGAGCCGCCGAAACACCGCACTCAAGTACATAAGGAAGTTCCATTATTACATTTTCTATTTCAAAAGGTCCTATTCTGTATCCCGATGATTTGATAACGTCGTCTATTCTGCTTACGTACCAGAAGTATCCGTCCTCATCCTTCCATGCAACATCGCCCGTATGATAAAGTCCGTCATGCCATGCATCTTTGGTTTTGTCATCGTCAAGATAATACCCGTTAAACAATCCGCACGGTATATGCTCATCCGTCCGTATTACAATCTCGCCGTTTTCGCCTATTCCTACAGGTTTACCGTCACTGTCAACTATATCTATATCATAAAGCGGCACAGGCTTGCCCATAGAACCCGGCTTTGGCGTTGTTCCCCTGAGCGTTGCTATTGTAAGAGTCGTTTCCGTCTGACCAAAGCCCTCGTTTATCTGAAGTCCCGTTGCTTTTTCAAACTGATAGAATACTTCCGGGTTAAGCGCTTCGCCTGCGGTGGTAGCATGATGAATTGAGCTGAGATCAAATTTTGAAAGATCGTCCTTTATAAACATACGGTACATTGTAGGCGGAGCACAAAATGTGGTAATATTGTATTTCGCAAACATAGGCATAATATCAGACGCATGGAAGCGTTCGAAATCATACACAAAAACAGCTCCTTCACAAAGCCACTGTCCGTAAAGCTTACCCCAAAGCGCTTTGCCCCAACCCGTATCGGATATTGTAAAATGAAGTCCGTCGCGTTCAACGCAATGCCAGTACTTCGCCGTTATGTAATGTCCGAGCGCGTATTTATAGCTGTGTGCGGCAATTTTCGGATAGCCCGTTGTGCCTGAGGTAAAGAACATAATCATATTGTCTTTTCCGCACGCCGTATCTTCCGTGCGTGCAAACTTTCCGCTGAACAGATTATATTCTTCATCAAATGTTCTCCAGCCGTCACACTCGCCGTTTACTATTATTTTAACCTTTACCTGCGGACATTTTGCTGCCGCAAGGTCAACCTGATGCGCCGTGTCGCCGTCTGCCGTACAAAGTATTGCACTTACTCCCGCCGCATTGAAACGGTATTCAAAATCGTGTTCAAGAAGCTGGTTTGTAGCCGGTATTGCTATTGCGCCGAGCTTGTGAAGACCGAGTATTGCAAACCAGAATTGATAATGTCTCTTGAGAACAAGCATTACTCTGTCGCCTTTTTTTATGCCGAGAGACTTAAAATAATTCGCGCACTGTGCTGAAGCTCGCTTTATATCTCTGAATGTAAAACGTCTTTCCGTTTTATCGTTGGATATATGTATCATTGCAAGCTTATCCGGATACTTATCCGCGATTGCGTCAACCGTATCAAATGCGAAATTGTATTTATCCTCATCGTTGAACGATATTCCCGTAAGGCATCCGTTTTCGTCTTCTGTGCAGTTTATAAACTTCTTGGCAAGAAGCTCTTCCGTACGTCCCGCAGAAACAATACTTTGGTGTATTTCTTTTTCATCCGCATTCTCTTCTCCCGGAAGCACCACAGCGCAAAAAATACAATCTTTTCCGTCAACAGCTATCATGCCGTGCGGCGTACCGCTGTCATAATATATACTGTCTCCTTCGTGAAGCACAACCGTATGCTTTCCGACCTGCACCTTAAGACTTCCGCTGACAATCAGGTCAAATTCCTGACCGCTGTGCGTTGTTGTATGTATCGGAAGCTTTTGCTGTTCTTCGGAATATTCATATTTAACCCAATACGGCTCTGCAATTTTATTTCTGAAAAGAGGCGCAAGGTTGCTTATCTCTATGCCGTATTCTTTAGCTGTAAGCTGTCCCTGACCTTTGCGCGTAACCGTAAATGAAGAAAGCTTTGCACTGTGACCTTCAAGAAGATCGGTAATTTCAATATCAAAAGCAAGCGCGCACTTATGAATGAACGTAAAAGGCAAATCAAGCTTTGCATTTTCGTACATGATGTATTCATTTACAGTAACATCTGTTTTATCAGCCATTTCTTCTTCTGAAAAGCCCATTATACAGCGCATTTCTTTTATTCTGGCTGCAACTTCTTCCAATCGGCTTAACGTGTTGTCATTTACCATAACCGTATCTCCTGAGTTTATTGTAGTAAAATTTTGATTATGAGCATTATCATAACCGTATTACGTCCGAATGCGTATATGTCCATATGGCTTCCGAATACAGTGCGTTTCATGCGGTATAAAAAAACTCGTCTCAAAGTATAATTCTTTGAGACGAGCATATATTTACACATATTACCCGCGGTACCACTCAAATTGCGACGGCAACAACCGCCACCTCTTTTTTAAGGCTTTGCACTTACGCAGCATTTTCGGAAGATGTCTACTCGCATACAGCTTTCGGACCTTCAGCTCGGAAGGGATTGGACTCTGAGTCGGCTTGCTACCGGGATCGCACCATCCCCGGCTCTCTGTGAGAAGATTAACTCGTCCGTCTTCGTCATAGCTTTTATTGTCAATATGATACCACATATTTTTTTGTTTGTCAATACCCTGTTTTAAATATTTTTATATATCGGTTGCAATATGCAATCTGATATTCCGTAATACAAAATCAGAATAACCTGCCGAAAAAATCTTTTATAATTTCAAAGAGCTTGAATTTTACTTTTATCTCAACGTTTTCATCCGAAATAATTTCGTCCGCGGTTATTTCTTCGTTTTTATCCTCGGTTTCATACATCTCATTTACAAAGCAAAGCGGCGGAAAAAGGGTGTAGTTTACGCTTGTAACCGAAAAATCTTTCTTTATACACGACGCCGTGGCTTTTGCCGGATATATCATAAGCGAAATCGCGAATGTAAGTAATGCTGCGCTCAGCAAAAAATGTTTATACTTCATATGTTTTTCTCCTTTGTTATGTTTATATATGAAGTATGAACATTTTTCAGTTTTTTATACCGTTATTATCCGCAAAAAAATCAACATATCTGCATCTGTTCAGAAATTTGAGCGTATCAACGTTTATTTTATCCTCTTTCATTGAATTTTCTATATCGTTAACGCCTATTTTCAATGAA
>CAJLXE010000105.1 GCA_905210525.1 uncultured Clostridia bacterium
ATGTAGCTTCTACGGTATTTCCTTTATTATACGTTATCTTGCTTACTCTGTCAAGCTTGTCATACACGTAGTTGACAGTCGTTCCGTTACCGTAGGTTACAAGCTTCACCATGCCGTTATACGAATTTGTGATTGTATAAAACCATTAATTCATTATGTTGCTTTATTTTTATAATCCCAAGAAATATTGTGCACAGAGCAACCAAAATAATCACAGCAAGCAATCTGTATGGGAAAAAACTTATAGCTGTCTATTATTTTTCGTCGAAGCATATCATCATTAATGATTTTATTTAAAAACTCAGACTCGTCGTCATTATATTTCAATAAGTTATATAATTTGTTCGTTTCTTCGCATTTAACAAGTGAATCTATTAAAATAGCCCACTCTTTTTCGCTCAAACTCCAACCATTAAAAATATTTTCCGCTAATTTTACGACATCTTCGTATTTTTCAACAAGATAGTATAATAGCATTCTGTCTATCTCATCTAATTTATTCGTAATGCTTTCAACGCTAATTTCAAATTTTTTACCATAGTTTGCATAGATATGTGAAAACACATACAGGCCTGTCGCTGGTTCAATATAGTCAGCCAATTCCAATGAAATAGTGTTCGCTAATTGATACTGTCCTAATTGATATATAGAGGCGGCATAATTATATTGAACATCTTTATCGTTTTTAATTGTCAATGACCTACCATAGTACCTTTCGGCAGATTCAAAATCACCAAGTTCATATGAAATATATCCCATATTGTTTAATGCAATTACAGTGGCATTCATTTCTATTGATTTTTGAATATATCTTTGACTTAATTTCGTTGCACTTTTTGTTTTTCCGTTTTTTAAATCCATTCCATTTTCGTATAGAAAAAACCCAAGGTTATTGTATGTCCTGTAATCCGGATATAGTTTTTTATTTGTTTTAAATAAATTTTGAGCCTGTACAAAATTGCCGTGCATAAGTTGCTCCAATGCCATTCGATTAATCATTTCTGCGTCCATATTTGACTCCTTATATCAAAACAGCGGTATTTTACCTTTTCCAGGTCTCATATGCCCTCCAGGATATCTGTTTATGTATCCTTTACCATCACCTCTGTTAACGTCCCAATGACCACCGCCATGTCCAATATCTGTACCCGTCGGAGCAGGAACCCATATATTTCCTTTCCTATCTTTCCAACCGGTTTTTCCATCTTTAGTTTTACCTTTAACTGCACCTCCTTTAGGAGCTATATATCCATCTTTTGCAGTAGGTTGCTGTCCCGGTTTAACAACAGGTCTACCCTTTTCGTCGACCTCATCATCTTGTGAGTGCTCATCAGTAATATTCTGTGGCGCATCAACAGTCCCATCATTTTCCTTATCAAATAAATCCGCTATATTATCATATATATTTTCAATACCATTTTGAAGAAGGTGAGTTTCGTTTTCAATTTCTGCCACAACCATAGCTGTAGCAACAATGCCGGTTCCTAATAAAACATAGTAAGCACTGGTGGCAATCAAAGAAAGAGTTACAACAAACATCCCATATGGATCGTAATACCGCACCGGATTATTATAACAGTACGCATATAAATTTAATCCATGTAAATCGTTATATATATACGCGTCCGCATTAATAAACCTACCCGTTACAGGATCATAGTATCTGGTCTGCAAGTAATACAGTCCCGTCTCGGTATCATAATAATACCCTCTGTACCTTAGCGGGTTATATGCGCCGATAGTGTTTGCAAGAGAACCTGTTGTTGTTACGTTCCCCCATGCGTCATATGTATACGTTACAACAACAGTGCCGCTTGTATTGTATATCGCAACAATCTCTCCCTGCAAATTCTTCGCATATATATAGCTATCAAAATTATCTACCGCATAGCTCTTTGTTCTATACTTAAAGCCTATCGGCGAACCGTTTTCATCATATATGTAGATAAGCATATCGTCGCCGTACTCTTCATATATAAGCAGGTCCCCGTCATAATAATACTTATGTTCAACTCCGTTTACGGTCTTAGATATGCGCAGACCCGTATCATCATATCCGTACGTAACGCTGTTTGAGCCTTTAACCGCCGTGGCAAGTTCTCTTCCCTTTTTCCACGTAAATGTCATGCTTGTTCCGTTATAATACGACAGCGGATTTCCGATTGCGTCATATGTCAGCGCCGTTCCGTTGAATTTCGTAAGCTGGTCCTTCCAGCTCGTATTGCCGTATGTATATGTGTTCGTACTCTGCACGGTACCGAGTGTTCCGGTAGTAAACGCATATGTCTTTTTGCTCGTTATGTTGCCTGCGTTATCGTACGCATAAACATATGTCTTATTCGCGTCCTTATTATCCTCGCGCGTAAGCCTGCCCAAAGTATCGTACGTATATCTGAAAACAACTGTTCCCGCCGCATTTTTTATTGCGATTATGTTACCGTTGGCGTCATACGTATAATTGAATGTGTTTGCGGTTGTGCCGTTTATTTTATACGCGTACTGCGACACCTGCGTTGACTGCCCGGTTGAACTTGTCGTATAGGTATACGTTCCCGTATTGCTTACCAAAGTATTTCCCGTATTGCCGGTAATTTTCGTCTCTTTTGATTTCAGTCTGCCCAGTCCGTCATACTGCGGCACAACTCCGTAACCTTTGGTTGCTGTTCCGATATTGTGTTCTATTTCAAGCGAGCTTAAACGTCCCTTTGCGTCGTATGAATATCGGTAATTCTGCAAAAGATTATATGTCGATGTTCCCGACACCACATACTCGTGCATATACGTTACGTTTGAAATCCTGAGTTCTTCATCATATGTATACCAACCCGCAAGCTTACTGCTGTTTGTGTTCGTATCAACATTGATAAAGCCCGTCATTCTGCCGTCCATATCGTACTTATACAGCAGCTTCCTTTTCTGTGTGCTGTCCGTTATCTTTGTCAGATTTCCGTTTGAATCGTATTCATACAGATATGTAGCTTCTACGGTATTTCCTTTATTATACGTTATCTTGCTTACTCTGTCAAGTACATCATACTCATAGCTTATGCTCATGCCGTTGCCGTACGTGATCTTTTTGGCTTTGCCGTTCCTTGAGTTCTTTATTATCGACGAAACCACCGTTGAGCCTATTTTTACAGAGCTTACATCTCCGAACGCGTCATATGTAAACGTATATGTCGTCCCGTTTGCAGTTATTGTCGCAAGCTGATCCGCGCTGTTGTACGTGTACGAAACCTGCGCCGAACCTGTCACCGCGCTCCATGTTGAGCTGTATGTTGCAGGCTGAACAAGCGTAAGGTTGCCTTTGGCATCATATGTGTAGCAAATGCCCTTGTTATCCGGATAAATCACGGCTTTCAGAAGTCCTTTTGCAGCGTCGTAAAAATACCGTGTAACCTTGCCGAGAGTATCGGTTGATGTTGCAAGCGAGCCGAAAATCTTGCTTCCCGATGTGATATTGTAAGTGCTTGTCGTTTTGTAATACGATGAAGTTGCCGTGCCGCTTGCATTAAGTTCGCAGGTTTTCGTTTCCGTAACCAGACCGCATTTGTATTCCGTTGACGATGTACTGCTTCCGTATTTGTATGTCACGGACATTTGCGGAGTAATTGTTCCGAGTGACGCTTCTATTAACTGCATGGGCATATCGCTCGGGCTTATATACAGCATATTTCCGCTGTACTTACTGAATTTTTCCGTTACAAGTCTTTGCTTTGAATCATATTCATATGTTGTTATACCGCTCTTGGTTACTGTTTTGGAAACATTGCCGTTGCTGTCGTAATAATAATACGCTGTACCGCTTCCCGAAAGCTTAAGGCGAAGCTTGCCGTCGGGATAATAATAATACTGCGCGGCAGAGCTTGTATTCTCGCATATTACGGACACATCATCAAAAAATGCAGTTCCGTTGTTTCGCGAATACACACAGCTTACGCTTATTCCTTTCAGCTTTTTGCCTGCCGGAATAACAATATTGCCGCTCATGTAACTCCATACATTGGGAGTTCCCGTAAATTCAAAATACTTGCTTTCAACAACGGTTTCATTCGTATAGTATTCCACATCAACCTTCAAGCCGAAAAAGCTGTTGTCGTTGTTCATAGCCACGCTCGCCCAACCGAACGCCGAAACCGTAAGAAGCATATCCTGTTCAACCGGAATATACGCATAATAGCTGCTCGAATTTACCGAGAAAACCTTTTGTTTTGCATATCTTTCCGCAGAAAGGCTTCCTGTTACAGCAAGCACTTTATTGAACGGTGCGCTTGCTGTTGAAATATATACGTTTCCGTTCGGCGCACTCCAGAATGACAACGGAGTATTACCGGCATTGCTTCCCGGAGCAGACGCAAAATTATCCTCAAAGCTTCCGTTTTTGACAACATTCAGCTTTTGCGCTCCCGTTGAACGCGCAAGCATAACGTTATCAACATACAAATACGAGCTTGCAGGAACCTCAGTACCGCCCTTGATCTGAATACTGGCACCTGGGACCGACTCCCCAGTTTGATCAACGACTGTACCCCGTACAAGTACTTGGGCTACTGCCACAGAGAAAGAAAATAAGGTTAACAGCATCATACTGAAGCCTCTCTTCCATGAAAAATTTGTTCGGAATCCGGTTTGCATACTATTAGTTTTACATTTTTAATTAGATTTGTCAATGCGCAAAATTAAGTACTGATACCCTAATTTACAGGCCAAAATTATTCAATTATGATACAAAAACATACATATACCAAAGTATATTCGATGTATCTTTGCACAAAAATAACGTAATGCAAGACATTCTACCCATTCACTTCGCTCCATTGCAAGGCTATACGGATGCTTTTTACCGTAATGCACACGCTGCCTGTTTCGGTGGCATAGACAGTTATTATACTCCGTTCGTACGACTGGAAAAAGACGGTTTCCGGAATAAAGATGTCCGTGAGATCGCTCCGGAAAGTAATCAGGTGCCTCATTTAGTTCCTCAACTCATAGCTCCGTCCATAGAAAAGGCGGAGACAATCTTATCCCTTTTTATAGAAAAAGGATATAAGGAGGCGGATATTAATCTGGGCTGCCCGTTTCCGCTTCTGGCTAAACGGCACAACGGTTCCGGCATTCTGCCTTATCCGGACGAAGTGAAAACATTATTGGGACTGACTCTGAAATATCCGCAAATCAGTTTTTCCGTAAAGATGAGACTGGGCTGGGAGAATCCCGACGAATGCCTGCAACTCGCTCCTATATTAAATGACCTGCCGCTACGCCACATCACGATGCATCCCCGTCTGGGAAAACAGCAATATAAAGGAAGTGTAGACCTCAATGGGTTCGACGCTTTCCTGAATGTCTGCCAACATCCGCTCATATATAATGGCGACATTAATTGCCCGGATGACGTTCACCGCATCCGGCAACAATTCCCCGCATTGGCAGGAGTGATGATCGGACGCGGACTGCTCGCAAACCCGGCATTAGCTTTGGAGTATAAGGAAAACCGTACGCTGACACCCGACGAGATGAAAGAGAAACTGCATATCATGCATACTTCCGTCTACAATCAGTACGCCGCACAACTGGAAGGAGGCGACGGGCAGCTTCTGAACAAGATGAAAACGTTTTGGGAATATCTCGCACCGAATGCGGACAGAAAACTAATGAAAGCAATCCATAAAAGCACAAGCCTCAGCAAATATAATCAGGCTATCCAAGCCTTTTTTAGTCAACGATAAACTGATTACCAGTTATTTTGTGTAATTTTGCGCCCGTTTATAAACAAGCACATTATGAAAAAATACATTTTAATCTCGCTTTGCCTGCTAACGGCCGCAGGCAGCTTCGCACAGAACAAGGATTTCAAGTTTAAATTCTATGGGCAGATCCGTACCGACTTCTATTATAATAGTCGTGCTAACGAAGAAACCGTAGACGGATTATTTTATATGTACCCCAAAGATAAGGTACGCGATGAGGACGGAAACGACTTGAACTCAACGCCGAACAGCAACTTTTATACCTTGTATTCACGCTTGGGCGTAGATGTGGCC
>CAJLXE010000106.1 GCA_905210525.1 uncultured Clostridia bacterium
AAACACAATTCTCTTTTATTATTTCTTAATGTAGAATTGTGTTATAATAAATATAGACGGCGTAGCCGTCATCTGTATTTGCTTGCAAATACAGAAAGATTTGAGCCGTAAGGCGAAAATCTGAATATTTATTTTCACAACGTTATAAAATTGCTTGGAACATGAAATTTGCGCAATTTTATAACGCTTCATGATTGCGCAAAAGCGAAGCTTTTGAGGAAAGCAATCAATGTTATAATAAAAACACGATATTAACTTTCGAGGAAGATTTTATTGAAATATAAACCTCAATAATAGTTTTTAAGGAGAAAATATGTTTCCGAGCACAGAAAAAGCAACTGAAGAATTGGAATTGGCAGGCAGATTGAATCCGGGGTTGTGGGTAAAACATTCATACAACGTGGCGGACGCGGCGCGTATAATTGCCGGACATTGTCCGCAGCTTGACAGCGAAAAGGCGTATCTTTGCGGATTGCTGCATGACATCGGAAGACGCACGGGAATTGCCGCGGTAAGGCACATAATCGACGGTTACGATTATGCCGTAAGCCGAGGCTGGAATGAGATTGCGCGAATTTGTCTTACACATTCGTTTCCGATTAAAAATATTGACGCAGATATAGGGAAAAAGGATATTACCGAGGCAACAGTATGCCTTTATAAGGGATTATCTTGACGGCATTGAATATGACGATTACGACAAGCTCATTATTTTATGTGACGCGCTGGCCGATGCAAGCGGTTTTTGCATATTGGAAAAAAGACTTATTGATACCGCAAGACGGTACGGAGTGTATCCGTTTTCCGTGGACAGGTGGAATAAAACGTATGAATATAAAGAATATTTTGAAAATATCATAGGCGGTTCGATTTATCATTTATTGCCGGGCATCGAAGAATGTATTTATCGGAGGTAAAAAATGAACAAGCGGGAAATCTATGATTATTTGAACGTCAACGGCATTGAATACGAAATTTCCGAGCATACGGCGGTCTATAACATGGCGGAGCTTGCGGAAATTGATATTCCTTACCCCGAAGCCGACGCAAAGAATCTGTTTGTACGGGATGATAAAAAGCAAAATTATTACCTGATTACGGTTAAAGGGGATAAGCGCGTTGATCTGAAGGATTTTCGTAAAAAACAGAATCTGCGAAGCCTCTCGTTTGCTTCGGCCGACGATCTGATGGCATACATGGGATTGACTCCGGGTTCCGTTACTCCGCTCGGACTTCTGAACGACTCAAACCATCGTGTACATTTCTATATCGATAAAGGTTTTACGGGAGGAATTATCGGTGTACATCCCAACGATAACACGGCTACCGTATGGCTGCGGACAGATGACCTTATAAGACTGATTCGGAATAACGGAAACGAAGTCCGTATTGTTGAGCTGTAATACGTTCTGCCTTTATTTTTAACCTTTCAAAGAGATTTTTTACGTGCGGATCATTGTCTGTTACACATATTTCACATTAATTTAACGTAAAACAAAAAAATAACTATTGATTTTTTGCACACAATATATTATAATATACTAATCGGTTCATGGGAGACCGATGGACTTGCCGCGAAGGATGGTCATTGTAGGTACAAAGCCTATGGAAAGCGGCAATCCTTGTGCAGACCGTCCGGGCGTTTTGAACACAAAGGAAGGTATAAAAATATATGGAAAAACAGGATTTCTGGTCAGGTTTCAAGGGAACCGACTGGCAGGAAAAAATAGACGTAAGAAGTTTTATTATGCAGAATTATGCCGCTTATGAGGGTGACGGAACGTTTCTTGCAGCGCCGACAGCTCGTACAAAACGGCTTTATGATAAAATGACGGAAAAATTCCGCGAAGAAACCGAAAAGGGCGGAGTTTTGGGAATCGATACGGAAACAGTGTCGTCTCTTGTGACATATCCTGCGGCTTATCTTGATAAGGATGACGAGATTATAGTGGGATTTCAGACGGGCGAACCGCTTGTAAGAGAAGTGAATCCGTTTGGCGGCATACGTATGGCAAGAAGCGCTTGCGAAGCATACGGTTATAAGCTGTCGGACAAAGTAGAAGACGAATTCAGATACAAAACAACTCATAATGACGGAGTTTTCCGTGTTTATACGGACGATATGCGTGCGGTGCGTCATGCGGGAATAATAACGGGTCTGCCCGACGCTTACGGCAGAGGTCGTATTATAGGTGATTACAGACGAATAGCTCTTTACGGCGTGGATTTTCTTATAGAAAAGAAGAAAGAAGACAAAAAACGTTACGGCAAGAACTATATGTCCGAAGAGAACATAAGACTTCTTGAGGAGCTGTATAAGCAGATATCGTTTTTGGAAAAGCTCAAGGAAATGGCAGCATTGTACGGCATAGATATATCAATGCCGGCAAAGAATGCGCTTGAGGCTTTCCAGTGGCTTTATTTCGGATATCTGGCTGCAAACAAGGAACAGAACGGTGCGGCTATGTCTTTGGGCAGAACAAGCACATTCCTTGATATATATATCGAAAGAGATATCAGAAACGGAGTTCTTGACGAACAGGGCGCACAGGAAATAGTAGACCAGTTTGTTATGAAGCTCAGAATGATGCGTCATTTGCGCACACCCGAATATAATGAGCTTTTCGGCGGAGATCCTATGTGGATAACCGAATCCATAGGCGGTATGAATAATGACGGAAAAACTCTCGTTACAAAGAACTCGTTCCGTTTCCTGCATACCCTTTATAATCTGGGACCTGCTCCCGAGCCGAACCTTACGGTGCTTTGGTCGCAAAAGCTTCCCGAAAACTTCAAGAAGTTCTGCGCTAAGGTGTCGATTGATACCGATTCGATACAATATGAAAATGATGACGTTATGCGTCCGGAATACGGCGATGATTATGCTATTGCGTGCTGCGTAAGCGCAATGAAGGTCGGCAAACAAATGCAGTATTTCGGAGCAAGATGCAATCTTGCAAAGATACTTCTCATGTCTCTTAACGGCGGCAGAGAAGAACGCTACAATATGCAGATAGCCCCTGAAATGCCGGTACTTCCCGAAAATAAACCTCTTGATTTTGACGAGGTTTATAAGCGCTTTGAATTTTATATGGCATGGCTGGCAAATCTTTACGTTAACACCATGAACGTTATTCATTATATGCATGATAAATACGCTTATGAAAAGGTTCAGATGGCTCTTCACGATACCGAGGTTGAAAGACTTATGGCGTTCGGCGTTGCGGGATTTTCAGTTACGGCAGACAGCCTTTCCGCAATTAAGTACGCAAAGGTTTACCCGATATACGACGAAAGAGGACTTATTTCCGATTTCCGTGTGGAAGGCGATTTCCCGAAATTCGGTAACGATGACGACAGAGTTGACAGCATGGCTGTGGAATTGCTCAAGAAGGTGTCAAACGAACTCAAAAAGACGCCGGCATACAGAGGCGCACGTCATACGCTTTCTGTTCTTACGATTACGAGCAACGTAATGTACGGCAGCAAAACGGGAGCTACTCCGGACGGCAGAAAAGCAGGAGAACCTTTTGCACCGGGCGCAAACCCGATGCACGGAAGAGAGAAGAACGGTGCTCTTGCGGCGCTCAATTCTCTTGCAAAGCTTCCTTACGGATATTGCCTTGACGGTATTTCAAATACGTTCTCGATTATTCCGTCTGCTCTCGGCAAAACGGACGAGGAAAGAACTGATAACCTTGTAAATATTCTTGACGGATATTTCGTTCAGAATGCACACCATATAAACGTAAACGTTCTTAACCGCGAAAAACTTATCGACGCGATGGAACATCCGGAAATGTACCCGAATCTTACGATCCGTGTTTCGGGATATGCGGTAAATTTCGTAAAACTTTCAAAGAAGCAGCAGCTTGAAGTTATATCGCGTACATTCCACGAAAGAGTGTAAAACGATACAGGAAATACAAGAAAACGGAGAAAATTATGGATGGATTTGTACACAGTATTCAGTCGTTCAGTACGCTGGACGGCCCCGGAATAAGAGCGGTGGTATTTTTGTACGGCTGTCCGCTCAGGTGCATTTATTGCCACAATCCGGATACATGGAAAACAAACGGCAACGAACCTGTTTCTCCGCATACGCTTGTGAGTAAACTTCTCCGCTTTTCGCCGTATATAAAAAGCGGAGGGGTTACGTTTTCCGGCGGAGAACCCCTGATGCAGGCGGAATTTATAACGGAGTGCGCACATATACTTCACGACCACAATATGAGTGTTGCGATAGATACAAGCGGCGCGGTATATAACGACAGCGTGGAATGTATGCTCGGCGTTACGGATATGGTTCTGCTTGATATAAAATTTACAAACGAAGAAGATTACAGAAAATATACAGGCGGCAGTCTGCAAAAAACGATGAGTTTTCTGGAAAAGCTGGAGCGGCGCAATATACCCGTATGGATACGCCATGTGGTTGTGCCTGGATTGAATGACAACAGGGATGACATTCTTGAGCTGAAAAAGCTTACAAATAAGTTTTCGGTTGTAGAAAAGATTGATCTTTTGCCGTTCAGAAAGCTGTGTACATCGAAGTACGAAGAACTCGGACTTGAATTTGCACTTAAGGATACAGCGGAGCTTTCGGACGAAAAGCTGAAAGAACTGGAAGACGTGCTGAAAAACGCAAAGTAATCGGATTTTGTTCAATATTCCGGTGAATTGACGTTATGAGGCGAACTTGATTAAAGGCGGATTTACATAAATGATAAACATATACGGCGCGGTGATTCTTGTGCTGCTGATGATACCCAACATAGTGTATTTTCAGAAGCTGAAGAAAAACGGAGAAGAAAATGTGCAGCGCAAAGGTTCATCTGTTGATATTATCGAACAGATAGGCCGTTACGGTTGTATAATATTTATGCTTGTGAATACGGGATTTTTTGAGCGCGGTTTTGCATCCGATACTGCAATATGGGTGTGGGCGGCTGTTTCGGCGGTATTGATTGCTGGATACTATATATATTGGGTGTTGCTTTTTAAAAAATCGTCGGTGTTTTTTTATAAGATCATGCTCGCGGTGTTGCCGTGTATATTGTTTATATTCAGCAGTATAATCATGAGACGTCCTGCGGCACTGTTTTTCAGTACGGTATTTGCGATTTCTCATATATACATAACCTGCAAAAATTAATTAAATAAAAATCTTCCGCACGGAAAAGCTCCGTAAGCGGAAGATTTTTTGTATATTCGGATATTTATTACGATCAATACAGCTTTATGCTTTTTAATATTACCTCATCGCGTGCGGACGTAATGCAAAGCTCCCATTCACCCGAATATTTTGCGTCACCGCCGAGTATGCATATTTTTTTGTGCCCTATGCAGGTTCCGGCGTAACATGACGAGTAGTACGTCGGTTCGTTGCGCTTTCTTATTATGAAGCTTTCAACCCTTTGCCCTTGGGTTATGTCTTCTTCTATTACTATGTAGTTGACCTCTTTGTCTGGAGCGCACTTTATTCTGTACTTGGGTTGGAACGGCATGGAATCCTTTTCGTACTCTATTTGGGCAGGTATTTCGGTGCCGAATCTGCTGTCGAGCATAGCTTTGAATTCTTTGAGTCTTTGCACGTCTGCCTCATCAAATCTGCCTTGTCTGTTCGGCGGAATGTTAAGATTAAGGCAGGCGTTTGTTCCTACGCTTGAAACGTATATATCAAACAGCCTTTCAAGACTGTGCGGCGGTCTGTTTTCGTGCCAGAACCATTCGGGCCCCTTAATGGAGGTGTCAACCTCGGACGGTACGAATGCCAGCCCCTCGGAATACATTATTTTTGATATTGAGCCTATGTCGTCCTGAGAATTGTACAGGTATTCCACCTTACCGCAATCTGCAAGAGGAGCCTTGCCCGTCTGCTTTTCCGCAAGATAACACATTTCACCCGGAACTACCGACCATTCAGCTGTTCTTGCTTGGCCTGCCTCGTTGCCGCACCAGCGCACATCGGGACCGCAGACATTCAAAACCGCATTCGGCTGCAATTTACGCAGCACTGCATAGTAGC
>CAJLXE010000107.1 GCA_905210525.1 uncultured Clostridia bacterium
AATCTGATTTGGCAGAAAGCGTTTGCGTTTATTTTGATGCAGCCGCTGTTTATCGTTACGGATGTTATATCCTGTCTGTCCAAAAATGCACCGCCTGCAATTTGTTTGATATCGTCTGACAGAACTACGTCTCCGGAACCGAAATGTCTTATCAGTATTCCGTTTATAACAACAGCACCTGAGCTGTCTACGCTACTTTTATTTTCAAATGACGTTTCTGCAAATGCGCGATTTCCTATTTCATTGATAGTGGAAGAATCTTCAAATACAACGTCTTTGAGTGTTATAACGCCAAAGAAGCATTTGTCTCCTATTTTATTTACTGACGCAGGTATCCATACATATTCAACAGCCGTTTCGACGAAACACTCGGCTCCAAGCGCAACAACGGGCATATTGTCTATTATGGAAGGTATCACAACTCTTGTTTGATTACCATTATATTTCGTTATTGTTACAGAAGAATTATTTTTTATGTATGAAAACTCATTCTGTATTATTTCTATTTTGAAACCTTTATTTTGTGCGAATTTTTCGGCATATGAACCTGCATAACATTTGACTGTTATTATATTGCACCCTGAGAATGCATTTGTATCAATATCTGTTACAGCGGCAGGGATACAAATCCATTTAAGAGAGTTCATATCCGAAAATGCATTGCTTCCTATATATGTACAGCCTGCGTTAACAGTCACGGATATTATGTCAGAACTACCTGAGAATGCGCCACCTGCAATCATGTGGATGTTTTCATACAGTGTAACGTTGCCGCTTGCATTGCATCCCACCAGTATATTGCCTATAACTGCAAATCCGTTTTCGTCAAACATTGAGTTGAGTACATTTGTTCCCGAAAAAGCGTTTGTTCCTATGTATTTTATCGAATACTCATTTTCGAACGTTACTTTTTTCAGAGATGCAACATTACTGAATGCATAATCTTCTATTTGGGTTACACACGAAGGAATATAAATCGATGTGGGTGTTTTACCTACAAAACATTCCTTACCTATTGCAGTTACCGGAGTACCGCCGATGTCGGAGGGGATAACGATATCCGTTGAATTGCCGTTATATTTATTCAATGTTATTTTGCCGTTATTTACGCTGTATGTCCATTCATAGCTGTTGTTTACAAGAATGTACTTAATACTGTTTTTGATTGCGTATTGTTCGGCGTAAGAGCCTGCATTACATTTTATGCAGACGAGCCTTTGAATATGTCGTTTCCTATGGATACTACCGAGTCCGGAATATATACCCATTCAAGGCTCGGGGTTTCGGCAAATGCTTCAGAATCAATTTTTATGCATCCGTCGTTAATGGTAAGCGAGGTTATTTTGTGGTTTGCATTGAATGCGCTTCCGGATAATATTTTTATGCTGTCGGGCAGATTTACGTTGCCGCCTATGGTACTTCTTGTAATAACGGAGCCTATTACAGATAATCCGTTACTGCCCATGTTTGTTTTGTTTTCAAATATTGTGCCTTTAAACGCATCCTTTTCGATATGTTCAATAACGGAAGCGTCTTCAAACAGAACGGTTTCGAGGGAAGCTCCGCATATGTTTGCTCCTATTTTTGTTATGCTTGACGGTACATAAATAAACGTTATGTTCTTATCTGCAAAGCATTTTGAGCATATACTGATAACCTCATATCCTTCAATAAATCTCGGAAGGGATATCTTTGATTCTGTGCCGAGATAGCTTGTCAGTACGGCAAATTTTTTCCCGTTTACGGAAACGGTTGAGAACTTGAATACGTTATCGGTAAGCTCGTATTTTAACTTGTTAAGTTCGGCATATTCCATGGGAGCAGATTTATTGTGGCACTTTATGACTATGCCTTTATTATCTCCCGTTATCATATCGGGTGCGATATCGGTAACGCCGTCCGGAATATATATCCATTCCATAGAAACTGTATTATTGAATGCACGTGCGCCTATTGAAATACAACCTTCATTTATTGTTAGGGATGTAACGCTGTTATTGTCAAATGAACCTCCGCAAATGCGTTTTATATAATAAGGCAATTCTACGGAACCTTCGGCATCGCATTTTATTAAAAATCCGTTTATTTGATATATTCCGTCTGTACAGTTAAGCGCATCAAAATAAGGCGTATTTGAAAATACGTTATCGCCTATTGATAATATGCTTGAAGTATCTTCAAATACTATGCTATTAAGAAATGTTATTCCTTCAAATGCATGACTGCCTATACTGCGAATACTCATTGGTATATATACTGAAGTTATTTCTGTGCCGGTAAAACAGTAGTTGCCGATTGCTGTCACGGGCATACCGTGCATGTGAGAAGGTATTACAACATCGCTTGAATAGCCGTTGTATGCCGTAAGCGTGATTTCATTTTCGGTTGTAACATACGTCCATTCGTCATATTCGGCTGTTTTGTATTTATAACCGTTTTTTCGGGCATATTTTTCTGCATATGAGTTCATGTGACAGCCTATGTAGGCCTTATCCGAGCCGTCGAGAATATGCTCCTGTATATCTGTTACTCCGTCCGGAATATATACCCATGTAAGATTTTCGCATGAGGCGAAAGCTCTCTCACTTATTAAAGAACAGCTTTCGGGCACATAAATGATTGCTACGGATGATTTATAAAATGCCATCGGTCCTATTATTTTTACATTGTCCGGAATATTGGCTTCTTCTTTTCCTGTGTAGCTGACCAGTGTGTTATTTATTATTAACATACCCGTATCTTTCGACATAATTGCTTCGTAAAGCGTGCCGTAAAATGCCTGAGCTCCTATATATTCAAGTTTGGTGACATCATCAAAGTGCACATCTTCAAGTGAAGACACAGAGTAAGCGAACATATCTTCAATTCTTGTTACCGTAGCCGGAATTGTGATTTCGCATATTCCGCTGTTGCGTATGGATTTGATTGATTTTACTGTATAATCGCCTATTTTTGAGGGAACGGTGACGTTTTTCTGCGAACCTGTATAGTTAAGCAGAATTGCCGTCATATCATCATCGTTGAGAATATAGTCCCAATAATATACAGTTTCTACTGCCATGCCATTTCGCTGAGCAAAGCTTGCGGCATAAGATACAGCATCGCATTTGATAACAATGGATTTATTGTTTTCAAACATTGCCATTTTGAGAGACGTTATACTGTTGGGTATGTATATCCATTGTATGTTGCCGCACAAAGCGAGCATATCATCTGCAAATTGAGTACAGCCCTCGTTGAATGTTATGCTTGTTACGTCGCTCGAAAATGCGTGTCCGGATACAACTTTGATATATTCGGGAAGAGTAATATTTCCGCTTCCGAAATGTTTTGTGAGAATTGAGCCTATAACGGACATATCGTCTTTTACGTTTGTTTTATTCTCAAATTCGGTGTTTTTGAATGCATCTGTCCCTATGCTGTTTATTTTGTTTACATCTTCAAAATAAACCTCTGAAAGACTGCTTATGCCGTCTGCAAATGAGGAATTTATTACTGATATGGTTTTAGGTATAAAGATCTTGTTCGGCTTTGTATTTATGAAAACACATTCTCCGCCGCCCAGTTCTTGTACGGGGTAAGAATCAATGCTCGAAATTATTCTTACATTTTTTGATGTACCGGTATATTTTGTTATTATTGCCATATCGTTTTTTACTTTATAATCCCATGCGCCTTCTTCGCCTATGATTTCGTAAAAAAACGACTTCTGCAAAGCGTATTTTTCAGCTGTTGAGCCGGAGTGGCACTTTATGTATCCGTTGTAGGAAGAAAACATATCCGCATCGGAAAATTGAGCTGTTTTTGATTCGATTTGTACACATTCCACGGAGGAATTATAAAATTCGGCAGGTTCTATCAAATTAAAATTTTCGTGGAAAATTGCTTTTTGAGCAGTTACATTCTCAAAAGCGCCGGGCGCTATTGAAGTAATTTTCTGAGGTATTTCAATAATGCCTTTTTCATTTGGAACGGCTCTGACAACAAATTTTCCTATGAAAAGCGTTTCGCCTTTATCTTCGGATAATGTTTTTTCCGCAGGCGTATTGCCGATGATTCTGTAACCTATGCTTTCTATGGCGTCGGGATTTTCAAATACAATTTCTGCGAGAGTTTCAACATTGTAGCACATATACGCTCCGAGCGACTTTACGGTTTGAGGTATATAAAGTGAAGTTATGCGTATATCTGCACTTGCAAAACAATATATTCCTACGCCTGTGACGGGAATATTGTTTATTTCGGACGGAATACGCACATCTTCCTGAGTGCCTACGTATCTTGTGAGAGTAATTTCACCGTTATTTATTGTATATTCAAAATCAATCAGTTCGCCTGGGGCGAGTGACGACGTCGGTGTTGAGTCGGAGGATGGAGCAGACGTCTTATCTGCTGAAAAAAAGCATCCCGATGCTAAGCAGGAAACAACGGCGCACATTAATAAAGCTGCCAAAATTCCTCTTATTTTCATGTTTTATAATCATTTCCTTTCGTAAGTGGGAACATTGTTCCGTTTTCTTCTGCGGTGTCAAAACAAAACAAGGAGTAACTCCCGAGTGCAATCGTTACGCCTTGTTTTGTCCGCTTATAATGTTCTTAGTTCAGACGTTTTATCTGCAGGAAAGAACTTCCTTTTCATATTGTTTTACTTCGTTGAGCCATGCTTCGCGTACAGGCACATCCATCATTTCGCAGTAATAATCCCATACAGCACAGAAAGGATATGTTTTGAGTTCCTCAACCAAAGCGAGTCTTGATGTGTAATCGCCGCTCAATTCTATTTCGGTAAGCAGGGCAGAAGGTTCCAGACAAGCTTTAAGCAAAGCCTTTATCATATTTCTTGTACCTATTGTCCATGCAGCTATTCTGTTTATAGATGCGTCAAAGAAATCGAGTCCTATATGTGTTCTGTCAACGAGGTTTGTTCTTATAAGGTTCTGCGCTATTGCGTTAAGCTCATCGTCAAGAATAACAACATGGTCACTGTCCCATCTTACCGGTCTGCTTACGTGGAGAAGAAGCTCTTTTGTAAACATAAGAACGGAGGATATTTTATCGGATATCACTTCTGTGGGATGGAAATGACCTGCGTCAAGGCAGCAAGCAATTCCTCTTGTTGCGGCATATCCGAGCATAAATTCCGTTGAGCTTACTGTATAGCTTTCGGCGCCTATACCGAATACTTTGCATTCAAGTGCGTTGAGGTTGTATTGTTCACCGGATTTGTCCGCAAATACTTTATCAAGTGCTTCAGCCATTCTGCGTCTGGGTGCTTCTCTGTCATACGGCGTATCCTTGTAGCCGTCCGGAAACCAGAAATTTGTTACTGCTTTATTTGACAGCTCTTTACCGAAATATTCACCTATTTTTCTTGAACGGATGCAGTGATCTATCCAGAAATTTCTTACCTTTTCATCACTGCTCGATATTGTGAATCCGCTCTCAGACATGGAATGTGAGAAGCACGTAGGGTTAAAGTCAAGCCCCATTCTGCGCTCTCTTGCCCAGTCAACCCAACCTGCATAATGGCGAGGTTCAATTTCATCGAGATCTATTTTTTCGTCGGTATCCGCATATATCGCATGAAGATTAAGTCTGTGTCTGCCGGGAATAAGCGATGTTGCTTTATCTATATCCATTCGAAGCTCATCTATATTGCGAGCTCTGCCGGGGTAATTGCCGGTGGTTTGTATGCCGCCGGTAAGTGCGTTATCCTTGAACAAAAATCCGGAAACATCGTCTCCCTGCCAGCAGTTTATGGAAATCGGGATATTTTTAACTCTTTCAATTGCGGCGTCTGTATCTACACCTATGGATGCATAAGCTTCTTTTGCAAGCTCATAAGCTTTATTTATACTCATAATAATATTCCTTTCGCGTTGTTTTTAATCATTATTTTCCTAAAATACCGAGATATTCTTCGTAATGTGTATCCCACAGTGCGGTATCTTCGGGTTCATATATGCAGTAATCGGCTGAATTTGCAATGATTTCTCTTGCCTCGGCAAGGTCTTTTATTTCGCCGAG
>CAJLXE010000108.1 GCA_905210525.1 uncultured Clostridia bacterium
ATAGTCAATTTGTATAAAAGCCGTTAAAATATTGTTCAGTTTTTATTAACGCAGTAAGTTTGAAAAATAATTTCACTTTTCTTCAGCAGAACAGAATTTAAGTATATTTCGATAATCAAGTAATTCAATCATCATAAAAAATATAAGTGTCGGAGTATAAGCGCCCAAACGAGGCGCTTATATTTTTGCTGTAAACAAATCAGTACAAATACGTTACACTTTTCACTTCGCCAAGTATGTTTTTCATGTTTTTCTTTGTGAGCTCTTCACCTTTTATGAGCTTTATTGTCTTACCTGTTTTAACAAGATACGTAGCTCCGGGCAAAACGTTTTCTGTTTGCTCTGCAAGAACCCATAAATTCTTTTTCGTTTTATCTGGGTTTATATAAAAAAGATTGTCATTTCTGTAATCTATCAGCAGATCATCGTATGTTGCATATCTGGTAGGTCTTTGTTCATCATAATCATTCAGATTTTCATATAATGGTACAGCCGGCAATGCCTGATAATAATCATCCCGTATATCTTCACGAACGCAATACTGAACGAAATCCTCTGTCGGTCTTCCCATGAGGTAGTCAACCGTCACATCATATAAATCCGCCAATCTGCACAGCGTATCGCGTCCGGGCGCTCTTTTATCCGATTCATACATACTTATAAGGCTTTTGGTCGTGTTAACCGCACTCGCAACATATTCCTGTGTAAGTCCATGCTCTGTTCTTAATTCTTTTAATTTTTCTCCGATACTGGATGCTTCCATACAAAAATCCTCCGAGAAGATCAACAAAGAGATTTTATTACAGCAAAAATTGCTAATTTCAAACATTAAAGTGTCTGCGTAATTTTGGAGCGTTATAAAATTGCACAATTTTTATAACGTTGTGAAAATAAACACTTTAAATTCACTCCGTAAGGCGTGAATTTCTCTGTATTTATTATAACAAATTTCATCTTAAAAAGCAACAAACTAAAACTATGTTTCAATAAAATTCACCTGAAAAGTCATTTTATTTCAGCATAAATCTATATTAAAAAAAAATAGGTGAAAGTTATATTTCATATAATACTTTATTTAACCGCTGCGTTTTATCTTATTACAAAAACAAAGATGTATTTTCATTGTATCACAATTATCCTGCTTTTACAAGTTTATTGAACACAACTTTACAAATATCTTTGAATATCACATAAATCGGTATTGCAAATATGAATCCCGCAAAACCCAAAAGTCTGCCCGATATCCACAGTACCGCTATAACTGTTACGGGATTAATGTCAAAATGCGCTCCCATAAGATACGGACTCAAAAAATTACCTTCTATCTGTTGAACCGCAACCACTGTTACTATTGTCCATAGAAGTTTATCAGGTGCGGACATCAAGACTATAATGCACGCCGGTACAGCGCCTATGACAGGTCCGAAGTACGGAATAAGTTCGCATATTCCCATTAACACGCCAAGGAGCAACGCATACGGAACACCTACAATAAAATACCCCGCCATTGTTGCAACGCCAACAATAAAAGCTACTGTAAGCTGCGTTTTCACATACCCCTTTATTACCTTATCGGCTCCGTAAAACATTTTATTAAGAGGTTTTCTCCACTTAACGGGAATCAAAAATACAAAATACTCCGAAAAATAGCTTCTGTCTTTCAAAAAATAAAATGTAAGAATAGGCGTAAGTGCTATCACCGGAAGCTTACGCGCAAAGCCTATCATAGAATCTATCATATTTTTCGCAGATTGAGATATGAAGCCCGTCACATACGAAACACCGTCATTAAATATGCCGCCGACTTCTATCGGAATATTCATCTCGTTAATTTTATTCTGTATTTTGGAAACAAAATCGCCCGTATGTCCTATCAAAGCAGAAATTTGTCCCATAATCGAACTCATCTGATTTATGAGCGCAGGTATAAGCAAAGCAACTACCGTAACAATGAATCCATATGAGATCAGTACAGAAAAAATTGCCGCAAGCCATCCCGGCATATGTTTCTCGCAAAATCTCTGTACCGGAAGCAGCAAATACGCAATAAATGCCGCGGCCACAATCGCTCCGAGCAATTCTCCCATGCTTATACCAATGTACACAGCCGCTGCAGTAAAAAGAAGCAGTACGCCTGTCACGGTTGCAATCTTGGCAACCTTCAGAAAAGTTTCTTTCCGTTTAATTTCTTTTGAGTCCGTCATCGATTGCATTTATTATACCCTTTGTATTGTGAAGTCTGTTTTCCAACTGTATTTCAGTTATTTTTATGGCGTCAGCCTTATCGGCGATTATGTTTCCCGGTATGAGAATCCTTCCCGTAAACAAATCCTCAAACAGGCTTCTGGCGACTTCAACCGCCATAACCTGCATTTTTTCCGCGTGTATATAGAAATCGGAAAGAATCCCCATAAAAGTGCCGTTTTCCGCTATAACTTTTTTGCGCAGCAGATTTTTAGATGCATATTTGAGATTTTTAATCAGCTTAGGCTTGAATCTGCAATATTTCTTTATAGTTATATCTTCCCTGTTTATTCTTTCGATGTCGGCTGACGGAACATAATGCTTTATTGCCAGAATACCTTTGCCGGAAACAACAATTCCGCTCACATATCCGTTATGACTGAGAATTATATCGGCTATATTGAAATTTTTCTTGTTATCCTTTGTTTTGGCATCAAAAACAAGCATATCGGATACTCTTATAAGATTTTCCACAATTTCCACCTGCTCTTTCAGACTGAAAAGCATTTGCGCCGAATGCCACGCTTTCCGTATATTGAATATTATTTCCGTTATTTGCTTTTTTATCCGATATTATCAAAAGCACCCCAAATCTTCGAACGCAAAAATACCCTCGGCACAAAATTTAACCAAGGGTATTCTATATTCCGACATTTATTTTTACATCATCAATATTTTGGTTTCTTTGAGGGCTTTTTTCTGTCCTTAAATATTCCGTATATAAAGAACACCAAAAGTGCCGCAACAGCAGGCAAAGCGAGTTTTTTTAGAATATTGAACGCCCTTTGATATACCGATATATACTTTTGACTGAACAGCGTATATTCGACTTCGTTTGCAGAAGATACATAAACATAAAATTCACTTCCGGAGTCGCTTGTTATACGCACATTCGGTTTTGCCGAGCCTGAAATAAGGCTGCTTTTTGAGAGCAACTCAAGGTTTTGATTATATATTGTAAGTCCTGCATCGTTCACACCGCAGCTAAGATACAATATAGCAGAAACTGTATCTTCGGCTGTATTTTTGAATTTACACACCGTATTTGTCTTGATCGAACATACCGAGCCCTCTGTTCCGAAGTCATATTCGATTATATCCGTTTTCAAAGCCTCTGTTTTTCCCGTTTCTGCATCATCTATGGATTCCGTAAATATTATTCCTGTTTTTGCAATATCGGATTCGGCATATTTTTTTACGGTTTTTATGCCGCGTTTGACTGTAACAGCCACGTATTCTCCCTCATTAATACTTATGTCATTTCCGTCATCCGTGCTGACAAGCCTTAATGTTCCTTTAATACAATAATTAAAAGCGTTACCGTAATCGTCTACCTTTATTACAGCCTTTCCGTCGGCACTGATATAGGCGCGTTCTGTTTTGGTACGTACTTCGGCATCACCTTTTTGCGGCTGAATCCCGATAACGCCCTCTCTTAAAAACAATCCGTCGGAATCATCCACATCTACGCTTGTGCCGGGCGCAATATCAATAATATCGGCTCCGATCAGTACTGCATACGAATCTTGCGCGGAAGTAAATCTCTCTGATTTAATATTTTTATATTCTCCCGCATATGCAGCTGTATCATAGGTAATACATACACCCTTTGTGCACACGAGCTTATACTGTGTTTCATCCGTAAAAGCGCTTGCTTTTGTATATGCCGTCAATATGAAAGCTGTCAATATTGCCAATATTATAAGACGCTTTTTCATTCTTGTTTTTCCTTCCCGAATATGTTCAGATTTCCATCATATAGTGCAAGCTCCCGCACATAACTGCACAGGAGCATTTATTATCAGATTTTTTTATTGATTATTCCTGCGTGCTTTAATCTTTTTTGCAACGCCTTTACCGAGAACAACGCCTGTAATAATTAACATAATTAAAGCAATACCTGCAAAAATCATTACCACGGTGAACATTGTTTTGTTGTTTTCTTGTATATTTCCGCCCTTGGGTGTCGGTGTAGGTTCGACATCTCCGCTCGGTCCGGGTGTCGGAGTAACAATTACACGAGGTAAAACTTCCACACTAACCCTGTAACTTTTTGAATAAACCGTACCCGTATTTTGATTTCTGCCTTCAACTTTAACAGTAAATTTTCTGTTTTCATTGCACAATATCATAGCATTAAAAATCTTGCTTTCGCCCACATCAAGTTTGCCTTCGCTTGCTATAATCATATTCTCTTCTACAATCAGCACCGAATATGTCATAAGCGCGCAGTCACCTTTGTTGAGCAATTCAAACGAAAAATTAACGCTGTCTCCCGCATATATTATTTCGGGGGTATGAGTGTATGTAATATCGATATCGGCAAATTTTTCAGGCAATTCCACGGTAATTTCCGTAGGCTCGCAAATCTCATTTATCTGTTCGCCCGCATAATCCACATAATCTCCAGAAAGTTCAGGTTCAAAACGTGTATGAGCCGTACTTATCTCATATGTGAATGTAATCGATTTTTGTTCACCTTTTGCAAGCTCTCCGATATCCCATGTCTGATTGATTCCGGAATCAGTCAAAATAAGATTTTTCGCGTCAATCGAGCCGTTATTTGTTACTGTATAAACAACAACGACCACATCCTGATATTTGTATTCGTCAATCGCCTTGTCAAGCTTATACGATAAGCTTATTCCCGGCAAAGAACTGAATGATACTTCTGCATCAACAGCTTCGGTCTGCGGCGAAATACAGGTAAATTTATATGTTGTATTCGGATTACATACAGTTTCTATCGTTTGAGTATATATGTCTCCGGGTTCAAGTACGTCTATTGTGAATAATCTGACATTTGCCTCATTAAGCACTACTATATTTTCTATTCTGCCGGAACCGACGTTTGTTACTATAAATTCAAGATTTACGGTTTGTCCTTTGCCTATGTATTCATCGCTGCACTTTACCTCCATGCCGAGGAAATAGCTATGATATGTAACGTCAATATTTATGTTACTTTCCTGAAAATCTTTTTTTATAGGAATTGTTGAGCCGTCAAGTGATAAATATGTTATATAAACATATGACGAGGTAGATTCGTTTACTGTTATTTCGCTCAAAATATTCTTCGTTTCTCCGGGAGCAATTTCATCAATTTGTCCTATATAACCATAAACTGTATCATAAATCATCAGATTCGTCACCGGCACATTGCTTGATGATTTAATCGAAAACTCTACCGTTACAATATCCCCCGCATAAATATTTTCCTGCATCATCCAGTAATCGTACGTAGTATCAAACGATACCGATTCACGCGTTATATACATGAACTCTTGGTTTTCGACGATCTGAACGAAATCCGACTCAGTATATTCTTTTCGGTTTCCGTTCTCATCTTCACTGTAATAAACCGCAAAAATATTATACTGAAATACAAAATCCGTTGCAGAATCAAATTCAAGTGAATCACCTTCCAGTTCATAAGAACCGCCCGGAATAATTGTTATGATATCGGTATCGTACGTTGTATTTCCGTAATGGTTTGATTCTCCGCAAAGTGTCTCCGTAATTCTTAAAGCGCTGAATCTCACTGTTTCCAATGTATTGTTTGTTATTATATATCGCATTGAGACATTTTTTGATGCCGATGATGACAAATATAATCCTCCGTTATATTCATATATTGCCGACGGATCATACTTTACCGTTACGTCAAAATCTTCCGTTGCAGCTTTGCCCGGAAGTACAACGCAAAGCGGTACCAATAAAGCAAACATAAAAAGTATCAATGCCGTAAGTTTATATTTTAAGATTATCTTTTTCATA
>CAJLXE010000109.1 GCA_905210525.1 uncultured Clostridia bacterium
CTGATGATATCGGGATATGACAGATATTTTCAGCTTGCACGTTGTTTCAGAGACGAGGACCTCAGAGCGGACAGACAGCCTGAGTTTACACAGATAGATATGGAAATGTCTTTTGTGGATATGGAAGACGTTATGACTCTGAACGAAGGACTTCTGAAGCACATATTCAAGAACACTCTCGGAATCGACATAAAAACGCCGTTTTTGCGTATGAAATACAGCGAGGCTATGGAAAGATACGGTTCCGATAAACCAGATACGAGATTCGGACTTGAACTTTGCAATGTAAGCGATATTGTTAAGGATTGCGGATTCAAAGTGTTTACGGACGCTGTTGCGGGCGGCGGCACTGTACGTGCAATTAATGCAAAGGGTGCTTCTTTCTCGCGTAAGGAGCTTGACGCACTCGGAGAGTTTGTAAAGACATATAATGCAAAGGGCTTGGCGTGGATAAACATAGGCGATGAAATAAAATCATCGTTTACAAAATTCCTTGCTCCCGAAGTTACCGAGGCTCTTATCAAAAGACTCGGAGGAGAAAAGGGCGATGCGCTTTTGTTTGTTGCCGATGTAAAGCCGTCTGTTGTGTTCACGGCATTGAGCGCACTCAGAATTGAATGCGGCAAGAAATTGAATCTTATTGACAGCAAAAAATTCAATTTCCTTTGGGTAACGGAATTTCCGATGTTTGAGTACAGCGAAGAAGAGGGAAGACTCGTTGCAATGCACCATCCTTTTACGGCTCCGCTGGATGAAGATCTGCAATACCTTGAGACAGAACCCGAAAGAGTTCATGCGAAAGCGTATGATATAGTTCTCAACGGAACGGAAATAGGCGGCGGAAGTATTCGTATTCACACAACGGAAGTTCAGGAAAGAATGCTTGAAGCGCTTAAGTTTACAAAAGAAGACGCATGGGAGCGTTTCGGTTTTCTGCTTGAAGCGCTTAAGTACGGTGCTCCGCCGCACGGTGGTCTTGCATACGGCCTTGACAGACTTGTTATGCACATAACGGGCGGAGATAACATAAGAGACTGCATTGCTTTCCCGAAGGTTCAGAATGCATCGGATCTTATGTCTGGTGCGCCTGATTTTGTGGAAGATAAGCAGCTTAAGGATCTTAAAATCAAAGTGGATTGATAATGGATTTTTTACACAGAACGAGAATTTTATACGGAAACGATGCAGTAAAACGCTTTACGGATGCGACGGTAGCCGTATTCGGAATAGGCGGTGTGGGAGGTCATGCTGCGGAATCGCTGGTTCGCTGCGGAATAGGCACGCTTATTGTTGCCGACAGGGATGTTGTTGAGATAACAAATATTAACAGACAGGCCGTGGCGGATACAGGAACAATAGGTATGGCAAAGGTGGATGTAATAGAAAGAAAGGCAAAGTCTGTAAATCCCGATATAAAGGTGATTAAATACAGGCACTCTTTTACGGACGATTTTGAAGAGGTGTTCGGCAGATACAGGGTTGACGCCGTGGCAGACTGCATAGATGATGTAAATGCAAAAATTAATCTTATATGCTTTTGCAAAAAGAATAATATTCCCATTATTTCATCAATGGGAACAGCTTTGCGTAAGAGACCGGATATGCTGGAAATAACGGATATTTATAAGACAGCATATGATCCTCTTGCAAGAGTGATGAGAAAAGAACTGAGAAGCAGAGACGTAAAGAATCTCACTGTTCTTTGTTCTAAGGAAGAACCTCTCAAACGAATGGGAGATACTCTCGGAAGCTGTGCTTTTGTGCCGGCGGCTGCGGGACTTTGTATTTCATCTGCCATAATAAGGCATGTTGCCGGAGAAATTGTATTATGATGCTGATGCTTTTGGGGACTTGTTGACAAGTCCCCAAAATTATTACCGTTGATTTGCTGCGATATTTGCAGGAAAAGTCGAACGAAGATTACTTATTTTTCTACCTGGCTGTTATAGAATGAGCTGCCCAACGATGAGTTATTGCTTATAACATCTTCCATTTGCGGCGGGAAAAGAGGAAGCGAGAAGAAATCATCGCAAGCTTCGTCTGCATATTCTTCGCAGGGCGGTATTTCACAGAATCCGAATGCAGGCACAAGCAGTTCTACCATTGCGACTATTTTCAATATAATTGATATGCATATATCTGCAACGAGAACACAGCTTTCGCCGTTACAGTTTATCGAACCGGTAACGCTTACAGCGCCTACAACAGCTTCAAGATTGTAAGGAATTATTGAATCGTCGGGAACGTAAAGAATAACGTCTTTATGTACCGATGTGCTTCCCGTGGTTACATACTCAGTGCCCGTTGAGTCCGAATAGTGTATTTGCAACGGAATTATTACGTCTGCCTGCACTCTTGCGAAATTCGGTCTGTCCTGAAGTCTTGTGATAGAAACATTTTCAAGACCGCCTTGAGATGTTGAATTTCTGAGACTTATGAATGTGTACGGTGCTGAACCGCTCAGATTGGAGAGAGGTACGATGACATCTGTAAGGCTTTCCTGCTGGAGACAGGAATCATATACCTTGTTGACCTGTATGCAAACGCGTTCTGTAATACATTGTAAAGCTTCAAAATCGGCAAGTCCGGGACTTCTTTCGTTTCCCTTGTTCTTGTATGAGTAAAATGACATATGTTAATCCTCCTATAAATGGTGTCACTGCATAATATGATACAGAAATATAATTGTTACAGCGGTAATTGATAAGGCTATTGCAAAATTCGCAATTTTATTGTATTATATATAAAAGAGATTCAAATAAAGTATGGAGGACTTATTATGGGACAAGCATACAGAAAATCAAAGTATGTTGAAGCGGAAAAGAAACAGAAGCGGAAAAAACTGTTTGTTATATGTATATCGAGTGTGGCATTGATTGCGGCGCTGACATTAATTATATATATGATTGCGGTAAATTCCGGGAAAATAGCGGAAGATAAGTATCCGGTTGCGACTATGGAGATAGAAGGCTACGGTACGGTAGAGATAACGCTTTATCCGAATGATGCGCCGAACACGGTGAGGAACTTCATTGAACTTGCAAATTCAGGATTTTATGACGGACAAATAATCAACAGAGTGTGCGAGAATTTTTGCATACAGGCGGGTTCGCCGGACGGCACGGCATCGGGCGGCCCGGGTTACAGCATAAAGGGCGAGTTTAAATTGAACGGGTTCGGCAGAAATAAAATCAAACATGAAGCCGGAACAATATCAATGGCACGTGCACAGGAAAATGATACGGCAGGCTCACAGTTTTTCATATGTCCGGCTACAAATTCTTCCGTGAGCGCACTTGACGGCAATTATGCGGCTTTCGGAAAGGTTACGTCCGGACTTGATATTATTGTGGAAATAAGCAATGTTGCTCATGACAGTTCTCTTTCAAGCGCGGGCGGCGGAAAACCTATTAAAGACATTGTTATAAAATCAATAACGGTAGATACAAAGGGTATTGAATATAAGGCGGCTGATAAAATAAAGTAATAAGTTTGCAGGCGCTGTGCGGTAAGCAGAGAAGAATATTATCGGCTTACAGCAACAAAAATCCGTATTGTCGAATTGAAAAGAACAATTTTTTAGAAAAGACCGGCTGAGTATGATATGCACTCCAAAAGTCAAACATTTTCGGAGGCGTATATCATTTTACTCGGTCGGTCTTTTTGTTACTTTAAGTATTGCTTGATTTTGCATTGCCGACAGTGCGGAAAAATCGAAATCCGTACTGTACGGGGTATTACAGCAGTGCGATGCCTGCTTTGCGGCAAGCATTTATTGTATCTTCGTCCCAAACGGAAACCTGCACTTCACCTATGTGGGCTTTTTGCAGAAGCAGCATACAAAGACGGGATTGCCCTATGCCGCCGCCCATTGTAAGAGGCAGTTCGTTGTTAAGAAGCATACGGTGAAATTCCAGAGTCCTGCGGTCGTCACAGCCTGATTTTTTAAGCTGAGAATCAAGAGATTCAGAATCAACTCTGATGCCCATGGAGGAGACCTCAAAAGCGCATCCCAGCGTGTCGTGCCAGAACATTATATCCCCATTGAGAGCCCAGTCATCATAATCGGGTGCTCTTCCGTCATGTTTGATTCCGGATTTGAGTGTATCGCCTATTTGCATGATAAACGCGGTTCTGTGTTCTTTAACGTATGCGTTTTCTCTTTCTTTTGGAGACATTTCGGGGTACATATCTTCAAGCTCCTGTGTGGTAACAAAGCTTACGTTGCTTGAAAGCTTTGTTGTGACGGCGGGATAGTTTTCTTTAATGCAATCGAGCGTGCGGCATATTGCACCCACTATTTTATTGACTGTGTCCTTGAGATATTCAGTGTTGCGCATTTGTCTGTCAATTACTTTTTCCCAGTCCCATTGGTCAACGTAAACGGAATGAAGATTATCCATTTCCTCATCGCGGCGTATAGCGTTCATATCTGTATATATGCCTTCACCAACGCTGAAATTATATTTGTAAAGAGCCATACGTTTCCACTTTGCGAGCGAATGTACGACTTCCGCGACAGCACCGTTTTCCGCAATGTCAAATGAAACGGGGCGTTCGGTGCCGTTAAGGTTGTCGTTGAGACCTGTTTTTGGTTCTACAAACAAAGGCGCCGAAACACGTTTGAGGTTGAGTGCCGATGACAGTTCTTTTTCAAACGTGTGCTTGAGAAGTCCTATTGCCGTCTGTGTTTCATATATGCTTAATACCGATTTATAATTACCTTTCGGCTGAATAAATTTGCTCATAATAAATTTCCCTGATTGATTTTTAATTTGATTTGCCTGTGCGGATTAAAGCTTCTGTATTGTTTCCATTATATAATCGGCAAACTGCTCAGATGTGCAGCCTGTGTCGCGGCCTGTAACGACGAGCTTCTTTTCTGTCTGAGTGCATATTTCGAGAGCCTTGAAGAGACGCTTTGCTTTATCTGCATAGCCGATGTGTTCAAGAAGCATTCCCGCAGCGCGGATTATGCTGCTCGGATCTGCATATTGTATTCTGCCTTCCTTGACCATTCTTGTGCCTGAGCCGTGAATAGCTTCAAACATACTGTAACGCTTGCCGAGGTTGGAGCTTCCCGCAGTGCCGACACCACCCTGAAATTCCGCTGCTTCGTCTGTGATGATATCTCCGTAGAGGTTGGGAAGAACAACGACCTGAAAATCGCGACGGCGGTTTTCATCAATAAGTTTAGCGGTCATTATGTCTATATACCATTCATCGCAGGTTATTTCCGGATACTCCTTTGCAATATCGCGTGCGATATCGAGGAACATACCGTCTGTGGTTTTTATTATGTTTGCCTTTGTAACAACGGTTACTCTGGTTCTGCCTGTTTTTCTTGCGTAATCGAAAGCTGCTTTTATTATTCTGTAAGAGCCTTCATATGTAGTTACCGTAAAATCTATGCCGAGATCCTTGTTTACGCGCAGACCCTGACTGCCCATTGCATATGCGCCTTCGGTATTTTCGCGGAAGAATACCCAATCTATGCCTTCGGCGGGTATGCTTACGGGACGAACGTTTGCAAAAAGATCGAGTTCTTTACGCATTGCAACATTTGCACTTTCGATGTTCGGCCACGGATCGCCTGCTTGCGGAGTTGTGGTAGGACCTTTGAGTATAACGTCGCATTTTTTGAGCTCAGCGAGAATATCGTCGGGTATTGCCTGATTGTGAGCAACACGGTTTTCTATTGTAAGACCGTCGATGTCGATCAGCTGTATTTTGCCTGATTTAACATCATCGGCAACAAGGTATTCGATTACTCTTTTTGCCTGAGCGGTTATTTGCGGTCCTATTCCGTCGCCGCCGACAACGCCTATTTTTATAACAGGCAATTTTGAATAATCTACAAAATCTGTCTGAGCCTTCATTTTTTCGATTCTGTCAAGCTGTTTGTTCAGAATCATTTCGATGTGCTTTTGTGCAT
>CAJLXE010000110.1 GCA_905210525.1 uncultured Clostridia bacterium
CTTGGGATGCGAAATGGGAATTTCTACACAGAAGCTTCATGCAAGAGGCCCCATGGGGCTTGAAGAACTTACAACGTACAAATATAAAATATACGGTAACGGTCAGGTGCGATAAAGAAAGAGGATAAATTATGTATAAATACGGATTTATAGTTTTCGGAAATATGGGCGGAGCATTGGTGTCGGCAGTTGCAAAAAATGTTGACGGCAGCAATATACTCGTTTCGGATTACGACAGCGCAAAAATGTCGGCTCTTGCGGAAAAGTGCGGAGTTGTTCCGGCTGACAATATGAAGATAGCATCCGGATGTGAGTATATTTTTCTCGGTGTAAAGCCTCAGATGATGCAAAGTATGCTTGAAGGCATAAGCGGAATTCTTGCGGGCAGAAACGATGATTTTGTTATTGTGACGATGGCGGCGGGCCTTTCTGTAGAGTCGATACTGCATATGTGCGGCGGCGATTATCCTGTAATAAGAATTATGCCGAATACTCCTGCGTCAATAGGCGAAGGAATGATTTTGTACACGGCAAATGAAAAAGTAAGCGAGGATCAACTTAACGCATTTGTAAAGGATATGTCCGGAGCGGGCGTACTTGACAGATTGGACGAGAAGCTTATAGACGCGGCTTGTGCGTTGTCGGGTTGCGGACCTGCATTTGTGTATATGTTTATAGAAGCTTTGGCGGACGGAGCTGTCGAATGCGGATTGCCTCGTAAAAATGCATTGCTTTATGCGGCACAGACGGTTGTGGGGTCGGCAAAGCTTGTACTTGAAAGCGGAAAGCATCCGGGAGAACTGAAAGATGCCGTATGCAGTCCGGGCGGAACAACAATAGCAGGCGTTCATGCGCTTGAAAAGGGCGGTTTCAGGGCAAATGCAATGGATGCCGTACTGTCAGCTTATAACAGAACGAAAGAACTCGGCAAAAAATAAATTCAGCCGGTGTTTAAAAATATGAGGAGACGGCGGCATATATAAGTTGCCCGAGTGTTTATAATGTCTAAAAGCAAAATGAAGAAAAGAGTCTCCGGGACTCGTAATAAAAATACAGCTAAAGATTCGCAAACAAAATATAAGTGGTCAAAACCGAAAGATTTTAATTTTATTCCGCCGGTGAAATTTTTGCCCGGATTCAGAAGCGCAAAGCATTGGAAAAGAATAGTCGCAATGACGTATTATTGCGCTACGCCTGCGGCGCTCTTCTTTAAATTTATGGATTTCAGATATTTCGGTGTTTTCCTGTTTGTTATGCTGTTGACAATACCGTTTATAGTGTTTTCGATAGCTTCGTTTGTAAAGACAAAAGACAGATATTATGCGGTTGAAGCACTTATTTCAGCGGCGGTGCTTGGCGCAGATAATTTACTTCTTGTGTATTTTATGCGGCGTATGCTGGAGTCTTTGTCATAACGGACGGATTTTTTGCGAAGATTTTATTTTGAATTGTATTATTGTATTAAAGGTTTGTTCATATGGATACTATTCAGGCTACGGTGCTTCATACCGTATATAAAAATGAGGATACGGGATTTGCCGTACTTGAGCTTTCAACGGAAGACGGTGTTGATTTTACAGCGGTAGGGCCGCTTGCACTCGCTATGGACGGCGAAAGACTCGAGCTTTCGGGTGAGTGGACGGAACATAAGGAATACGGAAAGCAGTTCAAAGCGGAATTTTACACCACAATGCTTCCTACAACGCGCGACGGAATTATACGTTATCTGTCGTCGAGCGCGGTGTACGGAATAGGAAAATCCATGGCTAAACGCATAGTCGATCATTTCGGAGACGATACCATGGATATTATCAATTATAATACCGATCGTCTTTTGGAAATAGAGGGGATAGGCAAGAAAAAACTTGCGGGAATAATAGAATCTCTTCAACAGAACCAAGGAATGAGAGAGGTTATGCTTTTTATGCAGACGTACGGCATAACCGCTTTGTTTGCTTCGAAAATATACAATAAATTCGGCAAGGCGTCAATAAGCATCGTAAAGGAAAATCCTTATATACTTGCGGAAGAAATTGAGGGTATAGGATTTCTTACTGCGGATAAGGTTGCACGCGCGATGGGCGTTGAACTCAATTCACCGTTGAGAGTAAATGCAAGCGTGCAGTATATTCTTAAGCAGTCTGCGTCGGAGGGACATACATATCTTCCGAAAGAGGTGCTGATTCAGCAGGTTAAACGCATGACTGGAGTTCAGGAGGATGCCGCGGAAAATGCAGTGACGGAGCTGGCGCTTAAGGGTAAGGCGGCGATAGTCGAATATGACGGTAAAAAATGCGTATATCACGAGGCTTTTTATTATGCCGAAAAATATATTGCCAATAAACTGATTTCAATGATTAATCAGACAATATATACAAAAAAATGCGATTTTAAGTTGGTTGAATCGTGTTGTTCGGCTTACGAGCGTGAAAACGGAATAAAGCTCCATACCGAACAGTTCAATGCCGTAAAAATGGCTGTTGAAGCACCTGTTTCCATAATAACGGGAGGCCCCGGAACAGGTAAAACTACAATAATAAAATGCCTGCTTGATATATTCGACAGAATGGATCAGAGAACCGAACTTGCGGCACCGACGGGACGCGCCGCAAAAAGAATGGCTGAAACTACCGGCAGAACTGCACAGACTCTGCACAGACTTCTGGAATATGACTATAACGGTGATAATAACTATTCTTTTTCAAGAGACGATTCAAATCCACTTGATTGCGACGTACTTATAATAGATGAGATGTCCATGGTTGATACGATGCTTATGTTTTATACGCTTAAAGCGAGTTCGGTCACTATGAAGATAATTTTTGTGGGCGATGAAGATCAGTTGCCCTCAGTAGGACCGGGAAATGTTCTGCATGATCTTATTGCAAGCAAAGCCTTACCGTGTACAAAGCTTATTGAAATATACAGACAGGATAATCAAAGCACGATAGTAACAAATGCGCATAAGATAAATCATGGAGAAATGCCGGTAATCAGTTCTAAGCAGGGCGATTTTTTTCTTATGAAAAGACAAAATCCTCAGCAGATAGTGGATACGCTTGTGGATACCGTTGTCAGACGGCTTAATGATTATTACGGATACGAACCTCTGAAGGATATACAGGTGCTTTCGCCTACAAGAAAAGGCACGGCAGGTGTAAATAATCTTAATAAGGTTCTTCAGGCTGCGCTCAATCCGCCGGAATACAATAAAAACGAATATGAATTCAGGGATAATGTGTTCCGCGAGGGCGACAGAATAATGCAGATAAAAAACAATTACACAATAGAGTGGGAAACCGATGAAACTCACGGTACGGGAATATTCAACGGCGATATGGGTGTGATAAGAACCATAAACAATGCGGATGACTGCATGATTGTCGAAATGGATGACGGTAAAATGATAGAGTACCGTTTTTCGTGGTTGGATGAAATAGAGCTTGCATATGCGGCAACCGTGCATAAAAGCCAGGGTAATCAGTTTCCTGTTGTTGTAATGCCTCTTGCGGGCGGCTCGAATATGCTTTTCAGCCGTAGCTTGCTTTATACGGGTATAACAAGAGCGGAAAAGCTGGTTATACTTGTAGGACGTGAGGATGTATTGCGCTTTATGGTCGATAATGATTACAGGAGCGTGCGTTATACAGGACTGAAAAATATGTTTGAAAAAACTGAAAATGAAATAGCCCAAAACAGCGGTATTGAATATGACGGTACGGACAATACGGCAAATGATATTGAAACCGATGAATTTGCGGCGATAGATTGGAATGATATACTTGATTTCTGATGTTCTGAAAAGAGTGTTTTATCCGGATGATTATGGGTGTATTGTATGCGAAGAACGCGGCATGTCCCGTAAAGAACATTCCGGAGCGGTTATATGCGATGAATGTGTTAAATCATTTTATAAGGTAACGGCACCTGTATGCATGAAATGCGGAAGAAGTGTGGGCGGTGAAGGTTCACTGTGCAGATTATGCGCAAAGAATGATTTTCTTTTTGGAAGTGCGGCGTCGGTTTATAATTATAAAGGTAATGTAAAAAATATAATACACAGACTTAAATATTCCGGAGAACAGTGGCTTGCGGATTTCGGCGGCAATGAAATGTCCGTGAAATATGAGAGTCTTGGTTGGAACTGCGATTTTATTACATATGTTCCGATGTACCATGCAAAAGAAATGAAACGAGGATATAATCAGGCAAAACTTCTTGCAGATATTGTTGCGAGCAACAGCGGCACTGAATGTTTACCTCTTCTTGTGCGTGCCAAGAATACAACGCCTCAATCTCTTTTGGATAGAGATGAAAGAACGCAAAATATGATTGACGCAATATGCGTTGCGGACGAATATAAAGACAAAACGAAAAATAAAAGCATACTTGTGATAGATGATATTCTTACAACGGGAACATCACTTAACGAATGTACGAAAGCGTTGCTTAATTGCGGAGCAGCAAAGGTGTACGGACTTTGTATGTGTTCCGTAGGCGATGTGGGAAGATGAAATTATATAATATTAATAATAATGAAGTAAAGATATGGAATATAAATCACTGATAGACGAAATGAAAGACGCTGTTCCTGCAGTAAACAGCGTGGATATAAGGACTATTGCACCGCTTACGCTGGCTTATATAGGTGACAGCGTTATGGATTTGTTTGTGCGTACATATTGGGCGACTTCCACCAATGGGCAGGTTTCAAAGCTTAATGCGCGTGCCATAAAGGTTGTGAAGGCATCGGCTCAAGCTGAAATCTTACATATGTTAGATGAAATTCTGACAGATGAAGAAAGAGATGTTGTTCGCAGAGGACGTAATGCCAAAAGTGCAACAATGCCGAAAAATGCAGACGTAACGGATTACAGACTTGCAACGGGGCTTGAAGCGTTGCTCGGATATTTATTTGTATCGGGCAATACGAAAAGGCTGTGTGAGCTTTTTGAGACGGCGGTAAATAAGCTTTCCTCTCGGACGAAAGCATGATGCAGTCGGGCAAAATTGAGAAAACGGCGAATTTCGGCTGAAACTTGTATGACTTGTTGCGTGTGCAGTTGACATTTTGCCTATAAAGGGTTATAATATAAACGTTTTATACTGTTAATAATGATAGTTTTTCATTACAAAAAGCAAAACATCTAAAGAGATGAGGAGATAACAAATGGATAAAGAACAGGTATTCAACAAAATGTGTGAAGGCGGTCTTGTTGCGGTTGTGCGCGCAAAGGACAGCGAACAGGCAATCAAAATTGCGGAAGCCTGCAAAGCGGGTGGCGTTGCGGGTATTGAAATTACATTTACAGTACCGGGGGCTGACGAAGTTATTCGTGCGCTGGCGGCAAAATATAAGAACGGCGAGATACTTTTGGGTGCGGGAACCGTTCTTGATGCGGAAACGGCAAGAATAGCAATTCTTGCAGGTGCGCAGTTCGTTATTTCGCCGTCATTCAATGAGGACGTTATACGTATGTGCAACAGATACAGAGTACTGTGCGTGCCGGGTATCATGACAGTGCGTGAAGCGGTTATGGCTATGGAAGCCGGAGCAGATTTGCTTAAAGTATTCCCGGCTGACCTTTACGGACCGAAGATTATCAAGGATATTCTCGGACCTTTGCCTTATGCAAAACTGATGCCTACGGGCGGCGTAAGCGTTGAAAATGCAAAGGATTGGATAAAAGCGGGCGTTGTTGCAATGGCGGCAGGTAGCAGTCTTACGGCCGGTGCAAAAACAGGCGATTATGAACAGATAACCAATACGGCAAAGGCTTTTGTTGCTGAAATCAAAGCTGCAAGAGCAGAACTTAAAAAGTGATTTGTCCGAAAATTATAGAATTATATTTTTTATTATTTTGAAGTATACTAAATAAGTGCCAAAAGAAACGGAGACATATTATGGCTAAGGTAGTTACATTCGGCGAGATA
>CAJLXE010000111.1 GCA_905210525.1 uncultured Clostridia bacterium
CCGTCTATATTTATTATAACATATAGGTTAAAGTATGTCAACAGCTCAACAAAGCCCGCCGACATACTTTACCGAATCAAAATTCACACAAATCTCGGTCTATTATAAGCTGCTTCATCCCCTCAACAGTACTTCTTGATGTACTTTCCAGCATCAACACCTGCATTTGTTTGCAGCGAACAGCATTTACAAAACTTGTTATGCCGTCATCATCAAAATAACTTCTCATATTTACAGTAATAAAAAGTTTTTTCTTATCAAAATCAAGTACAAGAGACATATAATCAAGTATGGTTTCCAGCGCATCCGTATTATCGTCTATCACGCAAACAGATGCCGACTTTATCAGTGACGATATATTCAGTTTTCTACACTCCACACCAAACGGGAAGTCAAAACACAGTTCCGTCATATAATTTTCTATATCTGCAAGAAGTCCCGATGTTTGCAAAAAATGATTTTCGTCTACTGCCGTTTTTTCCATCGCAGAAGTAATACGCGACAAGACTGTCTTTGTATTTATGTCAAACGGCGCAAAGTTTTCAATCAAATCAGAAAATTTACTCATAGATACCGGCACATTATTTACCGACAGCACCGTATTTCCATCATCGCCGCATATCTGTCTGTGAATATCTTCAGCAAATGTCCGAAAAAGCTTTTGATTTTCAATAACAAGCTGAAATATTTCGCCATCATTTATTTCTATAAGTGTGTTAAAATACGGACTCGCAAGCTTCACAATATCACCAGCCTTTCATCACTATCGATAACATCCGTATTGCGGCTGCCGGTTATATATGACATTCCCGCAAACTGTTTTTCGGTAACAGTCAGCATCTGCACTATGCCTCCGTTCGGTTTTTCGCTCCGTATCATATCTTCCACCGATTTCTGCACAGTAGCATTCAACACCATGCGGCAATATACAGATTCCTGCATCATAATAAAACCGTTTTTTATAAGAGTTTTACGAAATCTCCTGTATTCCCTGCGTTCTGCTTCGGATTCGGTAGGCAAATCGAAAAATACTATAATTCTCATAAATCTGTAACTCATATTTCAGCAAACTTTATCAAAGAAACATCAATGTCGTTTATTGCATCAAAAACACTTTTTGTATATATCTTTACCGCGTTCAAAACTGTCTGCCCATATCCGTTTACCGTTACGGTTGAATGAAGCAATTCCGTCACTTTATATTTTTCGTCCTTTCCAAAATCGGTAATCTGCATTTCGGATACAGTTTTGTCTGTCAATATACGAAACGGTTCCATAAGATCGCACGAAAGGTTATACGGATTAAACATATTGTCATGAAAAATCCCTATATGCGGTAAATATCCGTTAAGCGTAACCTCCCTGTTAAACGCCGAAAGAAGCAGTCCGTACCCATAATTAAGCGCAGCATTTATCGGATTGTCCTGTCCTCGTGAAAATCCTTTTCCGAACAATGCATTAAAATAAACTTTCGCCGCATGCCCTTCCCTGTTCGTCTTATCACCATACTGTATTTCCGCCGCATAATCTTCAAGCATTGCCGATTCGTTGCAGTGGCCGGTTTTCCCAAGCAATTTCGATTGATTTCGTATCTTTTGTGCAACTATTTCAGTCCACACTGTAAGCTTCTGGTCCTCTGTCCAGTCAGACTGCACTTTTATTTTTCGTGCACAGTCATACGAACCGTTATAAGGTTGAAGCTCTGCATAAGGATTTCTTTTTTCATCGCAAAATATTATTCTTATTTTTTGCCTTGTCAATTCCGAAAGAAGACAGCCGGTCATAGAGACCGCAGGATTTTCCAGTATGAGAACAGCCATCTCATCCAGCAACACCCTTTTGGTCTCCTCGCCCCTCACAACCATGTATCCCATACTGAGGTCCAACTTACACCGGCTTGATATAACAACCGTGCGCCAACTCATGACTTTTTTAAGTCGTCAAAGCTTGTCTGATAGGGCATTGCTTCATTTTCAAGCAATCCCAGCAGATTTACCGACACGCTTTCGTACAAACCCGATGCGGAACGATCCTTTATGCGTACATCGGTATAGTCTTTTTTCCAATTGCTTATGTTCGAACTCAATTTTACTTCTCCGCCTGTCTTTTTACCTCCGACCAATTCGGTATCGCATCCGCCGTGTCTGTTTGTTTTAAGGTAAAGTATCATATTCTCCAGAACAGACAGCTGACCAACCGTTCCAAGCTTTTCAAATTTACTTCGTTCAACCTTAATTTCGGCGCCGGGCATAAGCGTATATGGCTTCTTGTGTATTTTATCGGTAATATAATCAAAAAGCTCCGTATTCATTACACGCGATATTCCGTCATGAGCTTCATCCGGCTCGTAATCCTTGTTGTTTTTGCGTTTTTCTGCCGTATTTTCTATCTTTTTTATGTATTTTACGTATCTGTCCGGATAATATGGAGTAACCAAAGAGCGTAAAGCAACTTGATTTGTTCCTATTTTGCTGGCAAGACATACATCAAATCCGTCCAATGAAAATACAGTATTTATTTTAATCGGTCTTAAGCCGAGCGGAAACAAAATATCCTTCACTCCGTCTCCCAATCTACCTTTTATGTATTCCTCGGCAAACGCATTGTCATTTTCAAATTTATCTGCCGCTAAAAGTGTTACGGGAACAAGTGTAAGTTCATACTTTTTGCCGCTTTTATATCCGGCAAGCACAAAGAACGAAACTGTTGGCTTATTGTAACCACCGTACTTTTCCGTGGGGCGGTCTTTCTTTACAGGTACAAGATTTTCTGCAGCTTTAACGGGATTAATATCAAAAAACTGTCCTTTTTGTTTTGTCAGATATTTGGTAAGATGTATATCTTTCGTTGCCATGGTCCTGTCCACATTCAGCAAATGTTTTTGAGGATTCCACACACCCTCAAATTCTCTGCCGAACAGCGTTTTGTAATTCAGTGAATATGCATTGGCATTATAACGTTTTTTTGTAAATTTTTCATGATACAAATTGCCTGCCACTATATTCAGATATGCATCATGAGCATGGTGTATGTCGTTTGCGGTGCGGCTCTTGACAAGTTCCGCTTCTTTCTTTTGCTCATCGGAAAACCGGAGGTCCAACGCCTTACTTTTTATTTCGCCGTATTCATGTCTGAATGTGCTTGCAATTCCGGATTTTACATATACTATTTCCGAATCGGGATACAGTTCTTTCAAGAGTGCGGCAACAGCCTTTGCGGCCTGGCTCGTCTCGACAAGCTGACGGTTTATAAAGCCTTGCTTTTCACTGTCTGTAAAAGGTGTGCTTCGGGTAAGGCGTCTGAATTTTTCTTCATTTATAAGTTTGTTGTCAAAAAGTTTTTTCCACCAGCCGTACATATTATTACGGTATTCCTGCGGAACAGGGTATCTGTCCGTTTTGTCGCCGTTTTCCTTCGAACAAACAAGAACCTTATTGTTATGTATACTGTCATCCTTTATGTACGCCTGCGGCCATATATGATCTATATTATATTTGCTGTTATCTGCCAGATCATTTATATCAATGTTCTTACCACAGTACATACACTTTCCAAGCTGACAACAATAAAGGTAATATTTTTCACTTTGAAGCTTCCCGTTGCCCCATTTTTCGATATTTTTCATTATTTCCCGTGAATCAACCGCCAGTTCAGCGTTTTTCTCCGTGTTTTCGATCAAGCTTCTCAGCTGATCCGCTCTTGATTCCGTACGTTTTCCCTTTTGTTCCTTAGTGCCGCCCCTCGCCATTTCAACGAATATTTTTTCCGGAGCACCTTTATTTGCCTTTACTATATCAGAAAGTACATCCAACGCCCGCATAACCGGACGTTTTACTGCATTTGATATACCCATATCGTCAAGCTTATCGTTTATCGTCCTCGGATTTTCTTTGTAATAATCTTCCTTTGTCTTTTTTATCAAACCTGCAAAATTATATTTTGATTCATCCGCAACAATCTGCATAAAATTGTCGTTAGTATTCCACATAAAGTACATCACAGTTCCAATCTCGCCGGTTTTATTGCAGCCTTCAATTCCGTTCAGAAGTTCTTTTGAAAGTCTGCCGAAATCCGGATATTTTCTTGAAACTATCTTCTTTATGTCAGCCTCGGAAAGATTTTCAAACTCGTTTTTAAGCCAATCCTTTAATCTTTTGCCCTCCTGAGCACACGACATACGTTCAATAATGCGTTCGACGTCGTATTCGCTGAGTCTGCCTGCGGAAAGCTGTTCATCAAAATCAATATACGGTTTAAGCGTTGATTTTATATCTTTATCGATGCCGCTTACAGAGTCTTCCCCGCCTTTTTCTATGATTTTGTTTGACACCATAAAATCAATAATCTTTTTGCGCGTTACCTTGGTGTGCTTTTTAAATACTTCATTATAAAGTTTTTGCTTATCTTCAACCGATATAGGTTTTCCGTTTACTTTTATATTGTTAATTTCATTCAGCACATTAAATTTGCAATAAAGAAGCGACCATTTGGGCAATACATCTTCGCCCGGCAAATATGTACATTTATTTGTCATACGTTTTATAAACGCTTCTTCGCTCTTATCAATATCTACAACGTCTTCAAAATTCCACGGATATATTTTCCCGTCGGCTTTTCTCTCTATCCATGAATGACTGCTGTTTTTGTTCAAAGGTCCTATATAATAAGGTATTCGGAACGTAAACACGGATTTTATTTTGTCCGAAACGCTCAGGCCCATATCGTCTTTCTGCTTAAGGAATGGAAATTCTTTTTCCGCATTATCCAGAATTTTTTTAAGTTCCGCATAATAAAGCTGATGCGGTATCAGTCTGTTGTCGGAATTTACCTGCTTAGGCATATAAGTTCCTTCATCAATGCGAATCTGTATGCCGGCTACAACCTCTTGCTCTTCATCGGTAATATTTTCTAAGCCTTTCAACGTCTTCTTGACGTAGTCGTAAAATCCATCTCTTGTGGTTTTCTTGACATTATCTGCTTTAATCGATTTGTAATTTGCCGCATATGCGGAATAGCTGTCTTTAATGCCGCTGCGAAACATTTCGTTATATTTGCTGCGTCTGTTTTTCAACAGATTTTTTAATTCCGATAAATCATTTTTATGTGTTTCGTAATCCCTGACCTTTACCTGTGATATATATTTCTCACCGCCGAGTTTTTCCGACAGCGCTGCGCAGTCGTACAGTTTTGCCGCTATACGGATTATATCGCCGTCATCGCCCAGCTTTGCAAGTTCTTCTTCAAGCCTTTCCGGATCCGTAAAACTTATCTTTGTTTTTTTATCGTCATCCTTGTACTTTTCATCCGTCAGCAATTTTCCGAGCTCTTCCTTACCTCCTGCCAAAAGATTTACCATGGCACTTCTTGAAATAGGATAGCCTTCAGGATCTGATGTTTTTTTGTTTATTCCGAAAAGCACCTGGAGTTTCTCTTTCTTTTTAGTAATGCCGTCACTTATTGAAGACATTATCTCTTTCATTTCATCAGTTTTTCTGTCCCACGGCAAGTCCAACTCGTTATCTCTGAACCATTGTTCAAATTCGTCATACAAAGGTTCTATGTCTGTAAGCTCTTCGATATTTTCACTTTCCGTTTCAAGCAGAAAATGTCCTCGGTGCGCCGCCAGCCATGCGCACGCAATATAGATATGTCTTATATCTGCACCGGCAGCAGAATCCATGAGTTTTTTAATAAGATGATGTATCGTGGGATATTTTTTCCCGCATTCTTTATCAAAAACAACATTTTGATCAAAAACATCCGAATCTCTTTCCTCCTGCAGACGGTAGCTTTGATTTATGCGTTCAAAAAAGTGCGGATCGATTTTGTATATTTCATTGCAAAACAGTTCCCGCATAA
>CAJLXE010000112.1 GCA_905210525.1 uncultured Clostridia bacterium
TTCTGTCCATTTTACCCCAGTAATATATTGCGGCGTCCCAGTTTTTGTTTCGCTTGTTTATGAGCGAAAGGTATTTCATTGCCGTATATAATGTAAGGGGAGGCGTGGGCGTATGTATTACGGCTTCAAGGCACTGCGAAGCTTTTTCATATTGCTTTTTATTATAATAATATTCACCGAGGTGCATTACGTCGTTTATATTATCCAGTTGATTAACGGGATCGTTGTTTATTCTGAGCAGCTTTGCGAGCAGTACTGTCATGGATACGATATCTTTTTCGTTATGCTCGATTATTTGTATGATGTCATCAGGAGAACCCGTAATCAAATATTTTTTGTAAAGCTCCGGAATGAGGCTTCCGTTTATATCGTTATCGCGTGCAAATTTAAGTATTTCTTCCTCTATTGTACCGAGACGGCATGATTCGAGACGTTTTTTCCATATGCGTCTTGAAAGGTGAAGGAGGTCTATTTGTTCCGAGGCAAAATTTTCCGCTTTTACGGAATTGATTATACATCTGCCCTTTATGAGAGGAACGTCAAATGCTTTTCCGTTGAATGTCACAACAGTCATTCCGGAGAAGCGTTCTATTATATAGGAAAGTGCCGCTTCTTCATCATCAAGGTCGCGCATGAATATTTGTTCCAGCACAAGAGAGTTATTTTTGTAATATGCCGCGCCAATAAGAAACGGGCAAGCGCCTGCGCCGAGCCCTGTTGTTTCCGTATCAATGAAAACGAGTTTATCGGATAAACCGAAAAGTTCCTCGTTGTTTTCAAGTCTGCCGTCGCCGTATCCGGTTCCCAATGCAAAACAGGATTTTTTTATTATGAACGCGCCGTTTGAACGGCTGAATATTTCGCCGCTGATGTCTGCGGAAATATCGTGCTTGGGGGGCGCCGTATGCTGTTTTACGGACAATCTTTCAAGCTTGCTCCGAAGATCTGTAATCATCCAGAATCATCTCCATAATTTTGAGTGAATTTTTCTTTATTTTTCTTTCCCAAAGAGGACCTACGCATGACGGACAGCCGTTTTTGCATTTGCAGTTTTTGACGTGTTCATATGACGTGGCAAGCAGTTCACCGAAAGAATGGTAAATTTTTTCGGAAAACCCTATGCCTCCCTGATAATTGTCGTATATATATATTGTAGGTTTTTCCGTAAAAGGAGACCTGACATGGTAAACTATATTTATATCTCTTGAAGAGGACATAAGGTAGACGGGAGTAATGTTGCCGAGGAGATACGTTATACCGAGAAGCGCGTCGTTGAAATCTTCTTTGTCGAATTTCTCCGATATTTTTTCGGGCATTGTTATCCAGCACGCCATGGTGTACATTTCAAGCTGCGGAAGAAATATTTTGCCCCAGCCGAGATTTTCGTGGGTATCGAGCTTCATTTTTTTGAACATGGTTGTCTGGCTTATTACCATTGCTTCACCGAAATTAAGGCTTATACGGTCCGGAGAGTCGGACTTGCTTTCATATACGTCTATTACTTTAACCTCTACATTCATATCCGCATCCGTGTAATAATCCACATTTACGCGCCTTACGTATGCTTTGCAATCGTCCCAGTCAAGTTTTTCTACCTGATATTGTACAGCCTGATGCATATATATTGCCTGTTCGTGGAGAAGCATCGGCACGGAGTATCTGTCCATTTCACCAATTACGGTATGCTTGGGCTCGGTAATATCTATTATTACAAAATTATCGTTTGAAATGCTTCGTATGTTGAGCGACGATGCGGGATATGAGTCTGTCATCCAGTACCATTTGCCGCCGGAATGACGTGCCGAACCGTTTTCTTCAAAATAATTCAGCATAGGGGATATGTCCTGTCCGTCAAAAAGCTCTCCGTCCCTGAACGGAAGCTCAAACAGACTGCACTGGACATGGCTCATAAGAATCTGAAGGTTATCGCCGTTTAAAAGCCCGTTTTCGGGAGATGCCGTAAAAAAGTAATCGGGATGTTCCAGTATGTACTGGTCAAGCGCTTTGTTTGACGCAACCAATATTGCCAAGGATGTTTCGCGGCGTCTGCCGGCTCTGCCGATCTGCTGCCATGTGTTGGCAATTCCGCCCGGATAACCGCACATTACGCACGCATCGAGCCTGCCTATATCTATACCGAGCTCAAGCGCATTTGTGCTTACGACTCCGAGTATTTCACCCGAACGAAGTCCTTTTTCTATTGCGCGTCTTTCGGAGGGCAGATAGCCGCCGCGGTATGCTTTTATGCAGTCGGCTGAACCGTAAGCCTTGTTTTCGGAGAGACTTTGCGACAGTGTGCTGAGCATTACCTCAACTCCTACTCGCGAACGCATGAATACTATTGTCTGTATCTTGTTTTTCAGAAGGACTTCCGCAATGCTTTTTGCTTCAAGCGTGGTATCGCGTCTTATGAACAGTTTTTTATCCGTTATCGGGGGATTGTAGAATATTATATGTCTTTTTCCTGTGGGAGCGCCGCTTTTGTCTACAACAAAGAAGTTTTCACCGGTAATTTTATGAGCAAGTTCGTGAGGATTGGCGATTGTTGCGGAAAGACATATGAATTGCGGATGTGAACCGTAGAATGTGCAAAGTCTTTTCAATCTTCTGATTATATTGCATACGTTGCTTCCGAATACTCCTACATACATATGAAGCTCATCGATTACAATGTATTTCAGATTTTCAAAGAAATCCACCCATTTTGTATGCTGCGGAAGTATTCCCGAATGAAGCATATCGGGGTTGGTTATAATTATATTTCCTGCCTGACGAACGGCTTTTCTTGCGTTTGCAGGCGTATCGCCGTCATAAGTGAAGCTTTTGATGTCAACCTCCATAAGCTCGCAAAGCTCATGCAGCTCCGACATCTGATCCTGCGCAAGAGCCTTTGTCGGAAACAAATACAGTGCACGCGCGGACGGATCGTCAAGAATTGTGTTGAGAACAGGTATATTGTAACAAAGCGTTTTTCCGGAAGCGGTAGGCGTTACCACAGCGACATTTTCTTTTTCAAGAACGAGCTTTACTGCATCGGCCTGATGCGAGTATAGCTTATGCACGCCTTTATCCGAGAGAGCTTTGATTATACGAGGATTTACTCCTTGGGGAAAATCTTCGTATTGGGCGCTTTTTGCAGGAATTTCTTTCCAGCATTCAACGTTTTTCATAAATTCTCTGTCTTCTTTGAGCTTTATTGTAATCTGATCGACATTCATAAGTCTGCACCTTCGCTTTATAATCTGTTCATTATAAAGTATAACACATACGGCAGATTAAATCAATAAGTAAAAGTCTTTAACGGCGGATTGATTGCCGGTATTGCTTTAAAACTATTTGACAAACGCAATAAAAAACTGTATAATATAATATAATCACCGCAGTGTATATTGGGCATATAATTGCCGTACATAAAAGGGCGTAATAACGTATTGAGGCTTAAGGGCAGACCGGGATCCGGCAGAAAGGAAAATGTCATATAATGATAAAAATATCCGAGAAATTAAAACAGAATCTCAAAAAAAACGGTTCGCCGGTTATTGCCGTAATACTGTTTGTGGCGGCGTTCGGAATAACGGTGCTTTCTTTGCGTTCATGCACGCCTGCAATAGACAGATATGAGGTAGGTAAAGCCGTAAGAAGTATTGTTGACGGAGAAAAGGGCGATGTTGTTGCGGAAATAAACGGAACAGAGTATTACAGGCAGGATCTTGACCTTATGCATCAGATGCTCAGAATTACAGAACCCGAATATTCGTCTCTCAAAGAAAATCAGCAAAATTCTCTTGCGGGAGAAGCGCTCATTAAACAAAAGCTGCTGCTGCATGAATTTGACAGACTGGAGCTTACCGTTACCGAAGAAGAATTCAATGAGTATCTTGACAGACAAAAACAGGATGCTTTTGAAAAAATTTCACTCGGCAACGATGAATCCAAAGCACTTACGGACTATATTTCGGGATACGGCTGCACGTACTCGGAGTATTGGGAGGACGCTTATGTTTTGCAGTCTTACAGAGACAATATCAAAATAGACAAAGTGGGCTCTTATATTTGCATACAGAAGGGCGGTCAATCGAAAGTATCGGCAATTTATATTCAGAATTATCTGGCTGACCTTATAAAGGACGGTACTTATAAGGTAACGCTTTTCGGTGAAGAATTTAAATAAAACTGGTATTTCGGAGATATTATATTGAAACGTTTTTTATTGGTATTTGTATTTTTATTGTGCGCTTTTGCATACTTCAATTCCGACGACGCCGACGCGTGCGTAGCTCCGCTTGAATTGCCCTCGGAATCGGAGGTATCAATATATTCTGCCGACGATCTCATTATGCAGTATTGCAGAATCGAGATAAGACCTGCGGCGTCGTATTTTGCTGTGACGGCAGAGATAGCGGTGAAAAACAGCGGCGAAAAAAGAAACGTTACAATGGGTGTGCCTTACTATTTTTACAGCGGCCTTTCAAAGACGTCCAACGTCAGCGTGAATTATAAAGGCTCTTCTTTAAAAGTAACGCGGCTTAACGGAATAAAAAACGCGGACGCAGAGACCGGCAATGTGTTTTACAATTCTTACTATTGCTGGACTGCCGAAATAGATAACGGCGAAACCGCATATATGTATATTACATTTACGGCAGATCAGAGAGCTTACGAGAATAATACAAAGTGCATAGATATTCCTCTGGATGTATTGAAGTTCTGGTCGGATGAAAGCGGTATGGCGGAAATAATTATTGACAGTGCGTTTGTAAATATATTCTCTTATGACAGAACCCCGTCCATAGCCCCGTCTTTTGTGTATTCGGACGGAAAGCTTGTATGGAAAAAGGATATATCGCTCTATAACGGAAATCTTACCGTTTATCACAATATAGATAATTCCGTTATACAAAAATTCTTTGCCAACGTTTATAAATCGGGCAAAGAAAAGGATGCATCGGATTTATTCGGAAAGCGAAGATATGCGGAAGCAGTTGATTTTATAGATCAAAACGGACTGTCCGAAAGTACCGACTTTATGTTTATGAAAATGGTATGCTTTGAGAAGCTCGGACTTGAAGACAACGCCTATGAAATACTCAAAGCGATTTACGACAAGGATGTTTGCTTTTCGGCTGATAACAGATATGATATTTCGGAATATACACGCAAAAGATTGTTGTTTGCGTATTATTCTTCCGTATCGGAGAAATCCGAGGAGCTTCTTAAACAAAAGAGAGAAATTCTTGCCAACGGAATAAAATCGCTGACGGATTCAAAGTCTTCCGTTTTTATAACATGGGCAAACAACGAAATAAAGACGGTTGATTCAATGATAAAAGCGTATCCGCAGGATAACGGACAAGGCGATGTTGAGCAGAAAGGCGATTTGACTGCAAAACAGTGGCTTGGCAAAATAAGCGAACCTGTGGTAATAGCGGTAGGAATTGTGATTGTGGCAGTGACGGCATTTTGCATTGCGGGAATGTTGTCCGGAACAAAAAGAAACAAAAAAGCAAAAAAACGCACTATAAAAAGATAATGCAGGAGTTACGGTATGAAGAAAATAGCAACCGTAGTTGCGATAATAGCCGCATTGGCAGTAGCCGGATATGTATGTTGGCGCTATTTTGACAAAAATTTTAAGGAATACAACCAAATTGCGGAAATGGAAATCAATGCGGGGGAAGAAGTACGCTTTTTTAAGGATTCTTTTGCGCGGGTTTCGGATAAAGGCATAAAGTCGTATATTCTGAATGAAAACGGAAAGTTTACGGAAATATATTCGGAAGTATGTAC
>CAJLXE010000113.1 GCA_905210525.1 uncultured Clostridia bacterium
GGAGCCGTATTTTCGGGAAAACCACAAATCGTCGGCTTATGGCTTCACACAAAAAGTATATTCGGCATATCGCCGTAACAGAACATATATAAAATTTTTACAATCTGCAAAAAGTTCGGCACATAACAACAAATTTGTACATATATTGACAAAATAATATGCGGATGATATAATTAAAATGTAAATTTTATTTTGAAATACGGCATAGACTTCAACGTCTACGTATAAAATAAAATAAAAATACAGTTCAAAAGGAGAATATTGATTATGTTGACACTGTGTATATTTGCAATCGTTATTGCTGTTGCAGGCATTATAGCAAATGCCGCGCTGAAAAGCATGGGAAAAAAGAAAGCTGCTTCGGGTGCTATGGCAGGAGGCATCATACTCGGTATTATACTGCTTTGCCTGAGCTGTATAAGAACCGTTCCCACGGGACATACGGGCATAGTTACAACGTTCGGCAAGGTCGAAAATACTACATACGAATCCGGCGTGCACTTTGTTTTTCCGTGGAAAACCGTAATAAATATGGATAACCGCAATCAGAAGGCATCTGTGGACCTGATGTGTTTTTCCTCGGATATACAGGAGGTATCCGTTGTTTATACCCTGAATTATCAGATAGAAAAGGCAAATGCCCAGACAATATACAAAACGATAGGCACAGATTATTACAAAACCGTAATAAGTCCGCGTATCGAAGAAGCTGTTAAGAGTGTAATGGCAAAATACACGGCTGAAATGCTTTTGAGCAACCGCGCTGAGCTTTCAAGTGAAATCAAGGCAATTCTGACCGAAAAGCTTGCCGGCTACAATATAGAAGTCATAGATACGTCGCTTGAAAACCTTGATTTTTCCGACGCATTCACGGACGCGGTAGAAGCAAAGCAGGTTGCCGAGCAAAAGAGCAAGCAGGCGGAAATAGAGCAGGAACAGGCGCTTATGGAAGCTGAATACAAGGCAAAAATTGCAGAAACCGAAGCAAACGCAGCGGCGGCGGTTGCAAAAATAGCGGCGCAGGCAGATCTTGACGTCGTAAAAATTCAGGCGGACGCAGCGGAATACGCAGGCATGAAGGATGCCGCCGTAATAAATCAGATAAAGGAAGTTTTCACGGTAGATCCGGAAAATATGACGACGGACGACGTTAAAAATCTTCTCATGTACTATTACATAATGAAGTGGAACGGCGAGCTTCCCCAGACCTACATAGGTACAGAGGAACTTTACAATATGCTTGCCGCGGCGCTTGAAGCTATGTCAAAAAAATAAAGAACTAAAATCAAAGACTTCCGTTCACAGTCAATGTGATCGGAAGTCTTTTTTAATTGTCCGATAAACGCCAAACGCAGTCAGACGTAATTCGAGCCGCCTATAAATTCTCTCAACAGAGACGTAGACGGTACAACATCGTCGTCAACGGAAATAACGTACTTCATTATTTTCTGTATTTTATTTATTGTTATAAAATAAGGGCTCGTTCGCGGAATACTCTCTATAAGCGGCATTATATACTTTTTCAACACGGCAAGCTCATATGTAAGCTCGGAATTGAATATATAATCCGCTTCCTCCTGATACGGATATATCCAGCGAAATTCTCCTTTGCGCACAGATTTCCACATCGCAAGAGTATCTTCTATGCTCGTTCCCCTGAATTTGTTGTCTCTGACAGCGCGTCTTATCAGTCTGCAAGTGGTTGTCGATATAGGCGTGTGGTCGTCTATGTTTATGTGCGACAGCGCGCTTATATATATTTTATATTTATTGTATCTCGGAATAAGACAGGTCAGATTTTCGTTAAGCCCGTGTATGCCTTCCACAATTACACAGCCGTCCTTTGCAAGCTGTACGGTTTTTCCCGTTTCTCTCTTTCCCTTTTCAAAATTATACGACGGAAGCGTTACTTTTTTGCCCGAAATGATATTGACGAGATCCTCATTGAATTTTGCAAGATCTATTCTTTCTATGTGCTCAAGATCCACATTCCCGCCGACAGCAGCATTGAACGATTCTAAATCGAGAAAATAATCGTCGCACGAAACCGGAATTGACTGTATTCCCTTTATTGCAAGATGCGTTCTCAGCTTTCTTGAAAATGTTGTTTTGCCGGACGAGGACGGCCCCGCAATCAGTACAAGCTTTATATTTTTGATATCATCTGCAATATTCCGTGCAATACCGGAGATTTCGTCTTCGTGGCGTATTTCCGACATATTGACAAGATTTTTAAAATTGCCCGATTCTATCGTCCTGTTAAGCCCCGCAATGTTGCACACACCGCACACTTTGCCCCATTCTTCCGCACGCCACAGCGCTTTGTCGAATTTTACCGATTGTTCAAAGTCCGGAATTTGTCCGCCAAGCTCATGCCTCGGATACATCACAACCAGTCCCGGCGGATGAAAATGAAGCTTGAAGCCTCTCAGATATCCTGTTGAAGGCATCATATATCCGTACAAATAGTTACATTCCTTTCCGCACCTGTAAATATGAGCTGTGTTTTCGGGTCTGTAACGCAAAAGTTCTACCTTGTCGTTATAACCGCAACGGGAATATATTTCGTCTGCACTTTGTTTTGATATGGTTTCTTTGATAAAAGGGATGTTTTGCTTTATTATGAACTGCATTTCGGTTTCTATTTTGCGGATGACGTCAATACTGAAAGTTATGCCGTTTATTTCACAGTATTGCCCTCTTGACAATCCATACATAAATAATACCTCTGCATCGGGGAAAAGCTTTTTTACAGCCATTATAAATACAAATTTAAGCGTTCTGTAATAAATGCGGACTCCGTCTTCGGACGTGAGATCCAAAGGTTCAATCACGCAGTCATAATCCACAACCTTGTTAAGATCGCAGATTCTGCCGTCCACAAGCGCGGCGACGCAGTACTTGTCGCAGTGCTCGCGCAATATGTCGCCAAGCGCACACGGCGCATTGAACGTTATTTTTTTTGAGCCGATACTTACTGTAAACATAGCAATCCTCCGTTTAAATATATTCATTTTTGCGTATATTTTATGCATTCATTCCCGCGGCATGACCCGTGGAAAACGCAATCTGCAAATTAAAGCCGCCTGTATAAGCATCCACGTCTATCACTTCGCCGGCAAAAAACAAGCCTTTGACGAGTTTGGATTCCATTGTTGACGGGTTTATCTGTTTTGTGCTTACGCCGCCGGATGTTACTATCGCTTCGTTTATAGGGCGGGGACATTTTACGGTAAGCGTAAAGTGTTTGAGAGTATGCACAAGAGTACGTCTTTCTTCTTTGGTTATATGATTTATTTTTTTATCACGGTCAATTCCGCATACGTCTGCAATAACGGGTATCATTTTGGCAGGAAGTAAATCCGTAAGCGCATTAACGAAATTCTTGTTGCTGTACATTTCAAAGTCCCGCTTTACGCGCTCTTCCAGCTTTTCATCTGAAAGCGCAGGTTTTAAATCTATTTCAAGCTTACAGCCGGATATATTTCTTACAAACGCGGATGCACTGAGAATAACCGGTCCCGAAACGCCGAAATGAGTAAACAGCATTTCTCCGAAATCGTCATAAAGTATTTTCCCGGTTTTGCCGTCAAGAACTCTGAGTCCTATGTTGCGCAGCGAAAGTCCCTGAAGTGCAAATGCGTATCTTTCCGTTGTTTCAAGCGGAACAAGCGACGGCTTGGGTGAAATTATCTGATGTCCGAGGGACTCTGCAAGAACATATCCGTCTCCCGTGGAGCCCGTAAGCGGATAAGATTTTCCTCCGGTTGCAATAATTACGCTGTTACATTCAATCAGAGACCTGTCCTCAAGTCGGACTCCCGTAACCGAACCGTTCAGCGTTACTATACCCGTTGCGCGCCCCTGGACAATCCGTACCTTTTCGGTTTTCAGAGACGTTGTGAGTGCGTTGAGTATATCCGCCGCTTTATCGGAAACGGGAAATATTCTTCCGCCCCGTTCCTCTTTGAGCTTTACGCCTCTGTTTTCAAAAAATGCCATAAGGTCCGTATTTGAAAACGCTCTCAGAGAACTGTACATAAAACGGCCGTTTACCGGTATATTTGCAATAAAACCGTCAATACCGCACGAGTTTGTCAGATTGCATCTGCCCTTGCCCGTTATCAGCAGTTTTTTGCCGGGAGACGCATTTTTTTCTATCAATGTAACGCTTCTGCCGTTCCGCGCGGCTGTAATTGCCGCCATCATTCCCGCCGGACCTGCACCTATTACAACAACTTTATTCATTTGTGTAAACCGTCTTTCCGCCTATTATGGTTCTTTTTACGTTTATGTCACTGTCAAACAGTATTATGTCCGCATCCTTGCCGGGTGCAATGCTTCCTTTTGTATTGTCAAAGCCTATAATTCTTGCAGGCGTGAGCGTTGCCATGCGTACAGCGTCAACAAGCTTTACTTCGGCAAGCTTATGCATGGTTCTCACAAGTCTGTCGGTTGTAGCCACACTGCCCGCAAACGACTGTCTGTCCGGAAGCTTTGCCACGCCGTCCTCAACTATGACCTTTATACCGTTTTTCCTGCTGCCGAGTATGCTTTCCGTTACGTTTTGTCCGGCCGCATTTGTTGCGTCGGTTACAAGTGCAATTCTGTCCGCACCTTTTATTTTATATATAAGCTGAAGCAAGGCTTTGGGTAAATGACATCCGTCCGCTATAACCTCAACTGTCAGGTCGTCTATAAGAAACGCACTTTCAACAACGCCTGCGTGACGGTACGAATTTACTCTGAAAACACCCGTCATACCGGAATAAATGTGAGTTACGTGTCTGTACCCCGCCTCATAGCCTTTGAGAACATCGTCATAATCGGCATTTGTGTGTGCTATTGACGCAACAATGCCGTGTTCTCTTAGATAGCGCGCAAATTCCGGAGCGCCTTTCAGCTCCGGTGCGGAACACCATATAATTATGCTGTTGTATTTTTCGGCTATTTCTTTGTATTGTTTTTCGTTGGGAGGCGTTATATATTCAGGATTCTGTGCGCCGCACTGTTCGAGGGAAAAATACGGTCCTTCAAGATTGAAGCCGAGAAGATTTGCGCCGTCCTTGTTTGCTTTTACCGCGTCGTCAAACACGTCAAGCGCGGATTTAAGCTCGTCAAACGTGCAGGCGAGCGTCGTGGGAAGCATGGATGTTGTGCCGTGAACGGCATGAGCACGCGCGACACCGAGAAACGATTCCACATCTCCGTCCATGAACGAATATCCGCCGCCTCCGTGAACGTGAATATCCACAAATCCCGGAGATACGTATAATCCTTTTGCGTCTATGATTTCATCAACAGCGCCGACAGCGCAGTCGCCGTCAATTATGCTTTCCGTTTTACCGTTGTTTATTACAACGGACTTGTTTTCAATTATTCTTTGAGGAAATATTATTTTTCCGTTTTTTATAAGTGTTCTCATATAAATATTGTGCACTCCCGTATTACTGTTGAATTTATTTTATGTTATGTATTTTTCATACTGTTGTTATCTGCTTTTTTGTATATAAAATGTTTTCGCGAATTACATCGACATATATCGATGTAATTCGCAAATATATTTATGTATGTAAATATATTTGCGAGTCAGGTTTGTATCCTTCGGCGCATTGCATTGCCGCTTAAGAATCTGCAAACGTATGCTGTTGCCAAAGCATAGACCATCCTCAATGCAAGCAAAAGAATTTATGTTTCAATAAAATGCACAATCAATTTTATTATAACATTGATTGCTTGCTCCA
>CAJLXE010000114.1 GCA_905210525.1 uncultured Clostridia bacterium
AAGCCAATGGATAAGACAGCTCAATATACATCTCACAATAGGCAGACACGTTTTTGCAAGAGGATGACGATAAGAAAGGAATTAAAATCAAATGAAAACAAGATATAAAATCCTGTATTTTCTTCTGGGCGTGTCGGTAATAGCCAACATAGGTCTTGTATGCACTTCCATGAATAAGCCCGAAGGCGGAAAATACGCGGAAAATACAATGTACAATGTATATGAACAGAATCTCAATTCGCTTTCCGCACGCTGCTATGACCTTGAACAGGGTCTTTCAAAGCTCGGCGTTTGCAATCAGGCGGAACAGTCGGTAAGGATTCTTACGGATATAATAGACGATTCGGGCGCGGCGGTAACATCCCTGAGTACTCTTCCCCTTTACCCGGAATACGTCGCAAAGCTCAACCGATATCTTAATCAGGTTTCGGATTATTCAAAATATATGCTGTTTATGTCTGCCGACGGAAGCGTTCCGTCCGAAAAGTGTTCGGACAATATAAACGCTTTGCATAAATCGGTAACCGCAGTCAACAAGGCTCTCGGAGAACTTGCCGAAAAACTCAAGTCTTCTCCTATGCAGTGGTCCGAACTTATGGCAAACGACATCACGGAATTTGATATGCTCGATAATATATTTTCGTCAACCATGGAATCTATACAGACAGAGAGCATAGACTATCCTACGCTTATATATGACGGACCGTTTTCGGATTCCGTTGTAAATAAAAAAATAGACGAAAAAGAAGACAAAAATATATCAAAGGAACAGGCAACGGATATATTCAAGAAGTTCATAAAGGCAGGTTCCGAATACGCGGTATATGACGTGAGCGAATGCAGCGGAACAATAGACACATGGTGCGTCACTTTAGAGAAAAACGGCGAATATTGCTACGGAAGCGTTGCAAAGAAAACAGGTAATGTTGTTTCGTTTATAAACAACGGTCAATGCTACGAACAGAAAATATCAAAAACAGACGCTATAAAAGTTGCCGAGGAATTTCTCAATGCTAACGGCTACGAAAACATGAAGCCGCAGTACTGCCAGATATCAAACGGAAACGCAACGATAAACTTCGTATACAGTAAGGACGGCACTCTCATTTACCCCGATATGGTTAAGGTAAGAGTAGATATGTGCAACAGCATAGTAAACGGCTTTGAAGGAATGTCATATTATGCCAATCACGCCAAAACCGGAAGCCTCAATCTGAACGGAAGCTGTTCATTGGAAAGTACGCAGAAGCTGCTCGCGGCAGCGCTTAAGGTAACAAGCAGCTGTACGGCGGTGATTCCGACTGAGGGCGGTGGCGAACTTTTGTGCTATGAATTCAGATGTAAGATGGGCAACGACACTTATGTTGTGTATTTTGACGCAAACAGCCAAAAACAGGTGAAAATATTTAAAATATTGTCTACCGAAAACGGAGACTTTGTAGTATAATATAATAGTTAATCAGATTTGTGTAAGGATACCCGAAAGTAAGGGTGTCCTTGCGCAAACGGAAAAGAGGTTTGTATCATATGTCAAAATTAAATGCCGCCGTTATTTTCGGCGGACGCTCAAACGAACATGACGTATCTGTTCAGTCTGCAAAATCCGTCATAAAGCATATAAACGCAGACAAATACACTATTCACCTCATAGGAATAACCCGCACCGGCGAGTGGAAGCTTTACAAAGGCGTCGCTGACGATATAGAAGAATGGGAAAATAATTCCGAAGCAATAGCTTTGCCTCCGGATCCGTCATACAAAGGATATTTTCTTATAAACAATCCCGAAAAAATACATAAGATAGACGTGGCGTTCCCTGTTATGCACGGAACGTATGCAGAGGACGGAACTATACAGAGCGTGCTTGAACTTGCGGAAATTCCTTATGTCGGTTCCGGCGTATTATCCTCCGCTGTTGTCATGGATAAGGTAATCGCAAAACAGGTATGCGGTTATGCCGGTATTCCTCAGTGCAGATTCATGAGCACGGAAAAGTCAGAATGGTTCAAAGACGCAAAGCGTATTGTAACGGAATTTGAAGCGGCGCTCGGTTATCCGATGTTCGTAAAACCCGCAAACATGGGGTCAAGCGTGGGAATAAGCAAGGCAAAGGATCGTGACGACCTTATCGAAGCCATAAACGAAGCTTTCCGGTTTGACAGAAAGATAATTGTTGAAGAATTTATTGACGGCACTGAGATAGAATGTGCCGTAATAGGCAATGACGAATGTATGGCGTCGATACCGGGCGAAATCGTTTCCGCAAAGGAATTTTATGATTATGAAGCAAAGTATGACGATAAATTTGATTCGGCAATATATATTCCGGCAAGAATTTCTCCCGAAAAAATCGAAGAAGTGCGTTCTTTAGCATTGAAGACGTATAAGACGCTTAATTGCAGAGGTCTGGCAAGAGTTGATTTCTTTATAACTAAAAAGGATTCAAGAGTGCTTCTCAACGAAGCCAATTCACTTCCGGGATTTACAAATATAAGTATGTATCCGAAAATGATGATAAATATGGGAATGACGTATGAACAGCTCATCGACAAGCTGTTTATGCTTGCTTTGGAAAATTACAGTGACAAAAGTAAAATAGAGTATTGATTATGGATGAATTTATTTGTAAGATAAAAGAAGAAGCCGAAAAGGCAATAACGGAGCTTATTGAAGCTTCGGAAATAAAAAAAGGTGAAATATTGGTTATAGGCTGTTCCACAAGCGAGATAATGGGAAGCAAAATAGGCACAAATTCCGCATACGATACGGCACGGGAAATTTTTGAAACAATTTATCCCATATGTCTCAAAAAAGGAATTTATATTGCGGCGCAATGCTGTGAACACCTTAACAGAGCGCTCATAACGGAACGCGAGGCGGCGGAAAAATTCGGTTATGAATCGGTATGCGTGGTTCCGAAGCCCAAGGCAGGCGGTTCGTTTGCCACAACGGCGTATCTGCACTTCAGCGATCCGGTTGCGGTTGAGCATATAAAGGCTTCGGCAGGCATAGATATCGGCGGTACGCTGATAGGAATGCACCTTAAAGATGTTGCGGTTCCGGTGCGTCTCGGCATAAACAAAATAGGTTATGCAAATATAACCTGTGCACGCACACGTCCCAAATACATAGGCGGACCGAGAGCGGTATATACAAAAGACGATATAAAATAAAACACGTCTGCTCTGTCATTCACTAAAAAATACGAGGGTTACCGTAAAAAACAAATTCATTTACGGTAACCCTTTTCGCATCCATAAAAAATTCCGTTACAAAAACCTTCTCGTCCGAAAACACTTTATTTTGTCCTATAATCATTCTCCGTCGTTCGTGATAAATAATATACTGTTGATCATTTTTTTAACACAAACAAATACTCATGTGCAATTAATAAAAAATTATATTTTACACTACTGGTTTTCCAATATCCTGTCGCCTTACAATTGTGTTGTTGTTTGATAATCAATTCTTTAAGTTTAAACCCGGCTTCTTCAAAGATATGCATAACATCAAATGACATCGGTATCATATAACCTTTTTGACGTGTGTCCCCCATAAGAACCGCACAGAACTTGTCCTTTTTCAGAACACGGTAGCTTTCTGCAGCTACTTTTTTCATTTCCTCAAGAAAATCTTTTACTTTTAACAAAGACAAATCTTTAGAGATATCCTCGCTGTACCTAATAATATCAGCATAAGGGGGGTGGGTACATATTAAATCAATACTATTATCCGGTACAAAATAAAGATTTCTTGCATCGCCTTTGTGCAGATATACTTTTCCATTTGCACCTTCGTGTTCAAATGAAGTTTTTTCCTTACAACGAGCAAGAGCAATGTCGTTAACATCTACACCGATAATGTTTCTGTTAAGTAATTTTGATTCAACAAGTGTTATTTCTCCATTGGTAAGATCATTAACATGGGAACATCTATAAGTCCTTAATTTTTGACAGAACACATCCTCTTTCTTCTGTTGCTTCCGAAAATGAATCGTACTCATATTCTTCGTTGATATTTGATATAATGATTGAATTGTGCGTTATCTTCACTATGCATGCCCCGGAGTTTTTTAATAATACCGCTTAATATAACGAAGTGGCCGTGTATATCAAGAATTTGGATATCGTATTTTCGTAGAACCTCCTAAAACTCACACCATTCTGTCGCATCTTCATTTGGCGCAACAACTGCCATTTGCTTTGCACATAGTTCGGCGTTGTCTAATACGAATGCGCCAGATTTATATAGTTTTTCTGCTACTTCCATAGCTTCCTCTGCTGTTTCGGCTACCACCTCGAAATCTTGACAAATCATCTCTTCTATGGCAATCACAAACTTTTTCATCTATCTTTCTCCGTTCATCTTCAAATACCGCCCATTACCTAAAAATTGAACAAACCCTTTATCTCGCAAAAACTGCACCTGTTGTCTAATTTTGGGCTTGACATTATGATTTTCGGGATGTTTCAGTTGCAGTTCCTTCTCAAAACAATACATATCCTGCAAGGTGAATTGCTGTGTGCAAATTCTGTTTACGCAGTTTAAGACATCCATAAGCCAACCACGACTATTCACATCCCTGACTTCCAATCTATTGCTTAAGCTAACTTTTCTTACCACCTGTACAAAGTCAGCGACATATCTATTCGAAACAATTGGTATTTTCCCTTGTTCCGGGATTTTATCTATGATAATATTGCACCCAACCCAACCAGCACGTTGAGCATTTTCGGTCAAGGGCTTTCTCTTTTCTATAATATCCGGCACAAGGAAATGCTTTGGAATAAATATCAAATCCTCAACAGAGTGTTCCGATTTAGAATAACTCATGAAGAAGAAATCAGGGTTATTATTGCTTGTAATCCGTTCTATCATCGTTGTGTATGCACCATCATTTATTTTAACGCCAAGTGTTCCTGATTTGCTTTTTAGTTCAAACTCACTGTGACATTGCGGGCAAAAGAAATCAGCTACAGGACAATTATTTTCAAACTGCTCAATATGCAATCTTCCACACCGGGGACAATACATGTTTCTTTTGACCCAATTTTCGGTTAGCAACCGTGCAATTTGCGAATTGGAGTGATATTTTGTGATTACACTGGTATCAAACTTTAGATCCATAACTACAATCTCCAGAAATATCTATGTGACTAACAACCACTTTTGCACCTTTTCTGTGCATATCGTCAACAAATCGTGCAAGTTCAATCTGTTCCGCGTCATTAAACAAATTTTCGGTATATGCGGTAAAACTTGCTGTATCTGTAATAGGCCTGTATGGAGGATCAAAATAAACAAAGGTAGTTTCATCAATAAAGTCTGCTGACTTTCTGTAATCACCGCATACGATAGTAACTCTCTGCAACTTTTCCGATACTGCTCTAAGATTGTTTTCATCACAAATCATAGGGTTCTTATACGCTCCCATAGGAACATTAAATAAACCTTTTTTATTTACTCGGAACAGCCCATTGAAACAAGTTTTGTTGAGGAAAATCATCAATGCCGCTTTTTCAATATTGATGTTCCCATCTCCATTTACTTTTAAATCATTAAAACGCTCACGTTTTTCAATATAATATGTTTTGCGTTCAGCCGTATCAAGCGAGATAAAATCATTTTGCATAGCGTAAAGCATTTCTATTAAAGCACCAATATCATCACGAATAATTCGATATGTGTTGATAAGTTCAGCATTAATATCGCTAATATAAATTTCTTCTAAATCATATTTACT
>CAJLXE010000115.1 GCA_905210525.1 uncultured Clostridia bacterium
CTCTTTGGGGAGTGTTTATCTCTGAAACATCAAACTGAGTTCCGTACTTTGCGTATATCGGAGCGGGGCCGTTAACGCCGCCGTTTACATCGAATATTACCGTATAATAAGCTCTGTCGTAATATATATCCACTACGGTTGTGTCGTCTTCGGCTATTATGTATTCCGGAACGCCCGTACATACAAAGCCGTCATGAATATCCGCAACAGCTTTGGTATATGCGTCTATCGAGCCGGAAATCTGAACTGTTCTGTCGAGAGTGTATTCATCGTTTTCGAGGTTCTGCAGATAATGATTTACCGTGTACTCTGCCGTACCCGCAACATAATACAGAACAACTTCTATATCATCATCAGCGCTTTCAATGTCAAACGTTACCGTGCCGTTTCCGTCTGCATCTTCGGAATACACTATTGTAGTATTATTGAGTCCCGTTGCCTTATCAACAGGAACGGAATAATTTATAATTTTAGGCGCCGCAATCGATTTCTTAAATTCGCTTCCCGCTATAATGCTTGCATAATACGGCTGTGCAACCATGCTGTTGTTGCTTTCGTAAACAAAGTTGACCGCAACAGTTACCACTCCGTCATCCGCCGCAACAGGCTCGGGCGCATATGCGGTTGCCGTAAGCATTGCAAGACAGAGAATAAAAGATAATACGGTTTTTATAGCTTTCTTCATAATCCTGTATCTCCTTGTCTTTTAGTTCGGCCATCCCGCCGCGTCAAATACATTGGTTCCGTTATTCGCAACCTGTGTGGCATATGCCGTTATATCGATTCTGAGCTGCGAATTCTGGTAATCGTCAGGCATTCTGCCGGAAAATTCCGCTTTTGTAAACAACGGTGCGGTTTCTTCTCCCGCCGCAAGAGCATTATTGTAATAATAATATCCGTCGTCCTTGTATGTCCAGTCTTTGTCGTTGAAGTTAAAAGCAACGTAAGCTTCCATTTTATCGGTGAGCTGTTCATCAATCAGAAACCCGTTATCTGTCAATTTGCATATCACGTTTCTGACACTGATGCGTATGTACGCTGCATTGTTTCCGGTGTTTTTTACCGTAACAATCTTTGAAATCTCTGTGCCGGGCATTATCCCGGTTTTGTTTTCAAAAGGCACAGGCGTATCGCTGTCTTCTGTCAGCATCATTTCATTTAATTGTATTTTCACATTTCCCGCGGTAATGACGTTCGTTACCTTATCGGAAGCCGTGAAATATGCAATCGTAGCATAAGCCGACGCTGCAATCACAATAACCGCAAGCATCAGCGCGATTATCGGAATTCTTCGTTTCATAATATTGTTCCTCCCTTAACTTATCCGCCGCCATACCGACAGATATATTACAAAATCAAGCACGAGAATCCTCATTGCTTTTCGGTTTAAAACCGATATATCTCCGCTTTCACGGAGCATCTGCGTAATTATTTACGCCGTATGAGAACACCCGAGCTTTCAGATGCTCTCATACGGGTCTGCCCCGTTTTTGAGGCAGACTTATATTTTTTATTAAGCCTGTGCGTCAAATGCCGCAAAAGCTGCTACTGCTGTTGCAAAATTCTGAGCCTGTATAGCGTCCGCTGTTATTGTGATTGTGAAATCATCACCAAGGTCGCTCATCTCAGCACTTGTGAAAACACCCGGAACAGTTACGCTCGTAAAGAGTGCGCCTGTTGTTCCCTCGGGAGCAACTATTGTATTGAAGTAGTAAGAATATGTAATCGTATCGTTTTCTTCGTCTTCGGAAACGCCTGCAAGAGTCCACTTTGTTTCGTCATGTCCTGCAAATATCGTTGCAAGATCCGTTATCTGATGATTAGCTGCGGCAGCTTTGAAAACTTCTGCATCGGACAATGTTACGTTAACTCTTATCCATGCGTCATTAGCGCCTATATTGTTTACAGTCGGATCCTTTGCATAAGCAACGCCCGGAACTACCGTTGCAGGTTCAACCCAGTTAGGTTCAACCAATTCTATTTTTACATTTCCTACAGTAAACGTATTTACCTTTTCATCTTTGTCCGTAAAGTAAGCAAGTGAAATACCCGTAACCGCAATGGCAACAAGACATACAGCCAAAGCAACAGATACTATTTTCTTTTTCATTATATCGTCCTCCTTTTACATTCTTAATCAAAACAGATTCCATGCAACGGCTGCTGTTGAAATGTTATCCTTCTGTACCGCATATGCTGTGAATGTAAGCGTCGGATAAGTATTCTGAGTAAGCCCGTCCAACATCTGTTTTGTTACAGTTGTCTTTACTGTTACCTTATTGTCCGCAAGTACATAGAATGATGTGTCGGCAGTAACAGCCGCAACCTCACGGTAGTAAACGCCGTCTTCGCCTTCAAGAGCCGTCCAGCCGTTTGCAACGTTAAAGCTTATAAAGTCATCAAGGTTTGCGGATTTTTCAATCTTCACGAACAGCCAGCAAGCTTCGCTGTTTGCTTTAACCGTTACCTTAGGATCCTTTGCAATCTGATTGCCCGGAACCATTTTATAGTCCGTTGTTGTCTCGGCAAGCTCTATATTGATGTTACCGATAGTAAATGTGTTTCTGATACTCTCTGTTGTCGCTTGAAGATAAGCGAGTGTTCCTCCGATCGCACAGCATATTACTGCTATGATCGATACCGCGCAAATCATTATTTTCTTCTTCATGATTTACTCCTTCCCCTTTAATTAAGTCCTTTTTTTATTTATAAAACATAAAACCGTAAGTCCGATGTTTTATTTATCTTTCGTGAGTAGCCTCGGGTGATTTTCCCGAATGCTTGTCCTTTTCTTTTCCGTCAAACAAGCCCGGCAGAATACTTATAAGTATAATGAGCGCCGCAACGCCTATTACCGTATATATTCCCACGCGGCTCTGAATGAAGCTTACCGCATATCCGATATACGGAATTGTAAATACCGGCGTTCCTATAACATCTGAAAAATTTACCGGAGATTTGTCCTCACATTCGTTATTGTCGCCTTTTGTGTAGAATTTGCGGTTTTCCGTATCTATTCGCACTACTCTGTGAGTTGCCGGAACGCTTCCTTTGAGATTGAACGTGATAACATCGCCCTCTTTTACATCCGACGCGTCAATGCTCTTTACATAAATAATCGAACCCACATGATAAGCAGGTTCCATGGAACCGGATACAACCGTATACACCTGAATACCCGCCACACGTACAACAACAAGAAGAATTGCAAAAGCCACTACAAGCGCTACCAGAATACCGGTGAATGTATTCCATACTTTCTTTGCCACAGCCATTTCTATCTCCTTTCTGCGTATTTATAAAAAAAAGCACCCGGTACATTAAAAACTTAATGTACGAAGTGCAACCGGCTGACATGGTGTTACCCGAAGTCCCTTTGGCTTTGCGTCACAACCTTTCGGTTGTTTTGCCGAGTATAATTTTGGGCAAAAAAAATACACTTTCAATATATACAATATGCAGCGTAAACAATACACACCGCATACAATACATACATAAAAGTGCAACCGGCTGACATGGGTATTAACCCGAAGTCCCTTTGGCTTTGCGTCACAGCCTTTCGACTGCTTTGCCCAAACATAGAATTACAGATTAATTATACACCATGTTTCCGGTTTAGTCAATACCTTTTTTGTAATTTAATAAGTTTATATAAATATTTTTGAAAATTCAGCCCGTAACCGCGTCTCTGTCCGCATATATAACCGTGTCCGCATGGTTGAGCAAAACGCTTGCCGGTATATTTTCGTCCGCATGAGTCTGCTTAAGAAGCTTCATGAGTATTTCATGCTTTGATTTTCCGGTTATGAGAAGAAGTATTTTTTTTGCCGAAAGTATGGTAGAAATTCCCATTGTCATCGCCTGCTTCGGAACCTGAGCCTCGCTCTCGAAAAATCTCGAATTCGCCTTTACGGTCGATTCGGCAATATTTGTAACGTGCGTAACGGAACAAAACGGCGTTCCGGGTTCATTGAAGCCTATGTGTCCGTTCTGACCTATTCCGAGCGCCGCAATGTCTGCACAACCCATGCTTCTGTATTTTTCTTCATATTTTATACATTCCGCCTCCGGATTATCCGTCCTGCTGTCCGGTATATTTATGTTTTCCGGCTTCATATCCACCTTTGAAAAAAGATTCTTCATCATGAAATTATAGTATCTTTCCGGATGATCTGCGTCTATTCCTATGTATTCGTCAAGATTAAACGTCACGGCATCAGAAAACGATATTTCACCGTTTTTGTACATCCGAACAAGATTCGCATAAACAGGCAGCGGAGTCGAGCCCGTTGGAAGTATAAGCACGCTGTTCTTTTTTGTCTTAAGCTGATCCGCTATTTCAAGCGCGGCAAGATATCCCGTCTGTTCCGCGTTATCGCATATTTTCAATATCATAGTATATAATCCTTTCAAGTGTTCTTTATTATTAGTATTATCAATATTATTATATTTTTATAACTTCGTAATCATGTATCATAGGCAGCAGATATTCTTCGTTGTTTGCGGTAGTTATAAAAGTCTGATAGTTGCTTATGTATGAGAGTACGAATTTTTTTCTTTCGTTATCAAGCTCGCTTAAAACGTCATCCAGCAGTACAACCGGCTTTTCGCCTGTTTCAGAGAGAGCTATTTCCGTCTGTGCAAAAAGAACCGCAAGCAAAAATATTCTCTGCTGACCCTGAGAACAGAATTTTTTTGCGTTTCTTCTGTTCAGATAAAATCCCCAATCGTCAAGATGCGTTCCTTTTACGGAAGTTCTTCTCTCTATTTCGCGGAATTTGGCTTCTTCAAGCATATCCTCGTATTCTTTCAGAATTTCGTCCTCAGTTTTGTCGTCAGTATCTACCTGAGCTTCAAAATCTATATAGACATCGCCGTCTGTTCCCGTAAGCTTTCCGTATATATCTCCCACAAGGGCATTAAGGCAATCAGTAAAAAAGCGTCTTTTGAATTCTATGTAGCTTCCGTTTTCGGCAAGCATTTTATTGTACGTATCCAGAACAAGAAATTTATCCTCACCCTCAAAGTGTTTGAGAAGCTTGTTTTTCTGCCGTATCACTTTTTTGTATATCTGGAGCGCGTTGAAATATTTTTTATCTATCTTGGATATCGCAACATCCATGAATTTACGGCGTTTATCCGGACCCTCTTTTATTATTTCAAGCGCATCGGGCGAAAAAATAACCGTGTTAAGTCTTCCGACCACATCGCTCAGTTTTTTTACTTCCTGATTGTTATACTTTACTTTCTTTGAATTATCGCTGTTGATAAGTATATTAAGCTTTTCGCTTCCGTTGTTTGTCTCGAACTCCCCCATTATAACGCAATACTCTTTGTCAAACATTACCATATCATTATCCTGATTTGTTCTGTGAGACCTGAATGCAGACAAAAAAGCAATCGCCTCTATAATATTGGTTTTTCCTGCGCCGTTGTTTCCCGTTATTATAGTGGTATTGCAATCGAATTTAAATTCTCTGTATTCGTAATTTCTGAAATTTATGAGAGTAAGTCCTGAAATATACAACGTTTTATCCTCTTTTACAGTCCGTTTTCCGCAACGTATTCCACGTCCGAACCCGATATGCTTACTTTATCGCCTTTTCTTATTTTTTTGCCGCGGCGGATTTCCTTTTCACCGTTTACATATACGTTGCCGCTTAATATCAGT
>CAJLXE010000116.1 GCA_905210525.1 uncultured Clostridia bacterium
CGGCGGGGTTTCAAATTATAAGTATAATTATGATAAAGACGCATTGGAATATTTTGTAAGTCTTATGAACCGTAAAATACAGCTTATAGGACTTACACAGACGACCTTTACAAATTGTACGGGACATGAAGGCGAAACCTTATCTCATACTACCGCCGCAGATGCAGCCAGAATATCAGCTGAATTTGTAAGCTATAAGTTTTTGCGCGATATTGCGGCTAAGTACAGCGTTAAATATTGGGATTTTGATGAAAATCAAACTGAAAATATGAATGTGAATGAAAATGTTCTGAACGATACGGAAGATACAGACGAAGAAATACCCGAGGAACCTGAGGAAACACCGGATCCGATAGAACAGGCACGCAACAGCAGATGGACAAGCATTAATCAGCTTATGAATCCCGAAAGCGCATATTATTATAAATATTGCCAAGGAATAACTGCCAATAAAACGGCAGACGGGCGTATATATATTTCTGCATATGCGGAATATCATGATATAAGGGTTGTCGCTGTTGTTATGGATGCGGATCCGGAAACGGTTTATGATGATATAATAAAATTATTTGATTATGTTTTCAACAATTATGTTATGTATACATTTGTTGAAGACGGACAACAGGTTGCGGAATATTTTGTAAAAAATGCTATGGATCCTTCAAATGAACATTTACGTGTTTGCGCAAAAAGCGGAGGAAAATATTTAAGCAGGATAGATAAACTTGATTTGTTTGGCTTTGAAATCCGTTTGGATAACAAGTATTATACTCCTACCGAAGCTGATTTGTATGATTTGTATATATCCCCGTCCGGAGGCATAACCAAAGGAGACGTTCTTGGCACTATGGATATCTATTATAATACAAAATACATAGATACCGTTGCAATATACGCGGGGAATACTGTTCCGGCATTTGAAAATCTGCCGCGCATAAGCGAAAAAAAATGGTACCAGAATGTTGATTGGTCAAATGCTTTTTTGATTGTATTTGTTCTGTTTTTGCTTATTTGCATATTTATTTTATTTGTCTCAATTACCAATAAGGTAAAAAAACAAAAAAGAGCCAAACAACGGTATGCATTAAAGCATATACAGAAAAAGCCGGCGTTACATTACAGTAAGAAAAAACGATGACAAACAAAAGCTAAAAAAGAAAAGCCCTCGATTTTTATTTTCGAGGGCTTGGTTTTTTATATTTTACAGATTGGTATTGTCCGAAATCTGTACGTTGAGCACATTTTCCAGAGGATCAATAGCTTCACTTATATCTTTGCCGTTCAGTTCTTTGAGTTTGTTGAACGTTGGGAGGAGACGTTTATTATAAGAACCGATAGCTTCGTTATATTTAGATACTGCTTTACCCATATTGCTTCCTATATCATCTATGTATTTTATGAAACGCTCAAAACGTTCAATAAGTTCGTTACTGAGTTTGGATATTTCTTTTGCATTTTCTGCCATGTTGTATTCTGCCCATCCCATGGATACCGATTTAAGGAAAGCGTAAAACGTCATAGGGGAAAGCAAAAGTACGTTTCTGTCGAGACCGTATTGGAATATTCCCTGATCGGCTTCAAATGTTGCAGAAAGTCCGGATTCGTATGGCATTACCATAACCACAAAAGGAACGGTGCGTTCAAAGCTTTTCCAGTATTCTTTTTTTGCAAGCGCGTCTATGTGACGCTTGACAGCACGAACGTGTTTGTCAAGATGTGAAGAACGCTCGGTATTGTCGCTTGATTCTGCAAAGGACAAGTATTCGTCCATAGGAACTTTGCTGTCAACGGGAATGGTTCTGTTTCCGGTAAGCAAAATTATCATGTCAGGCCTTTTGCCGTCATTGTTCACGTATTGCTCTTCAAAGTCAATATGTTCAACCATGCCCGATAATTCTGCAATTCTGCGTAATTGTGCTTCGCCCCATTTGCCTCTCACAGATGAATTTCTCAATGCACTGTTGAGTGATTGAGCTTCGGATTTCAGTATATCATTTTGCTTTCGCAATTCAACAACGCTTGTTTCAAGTCCGGTATAAGCCGCGACACGTTTGTTTTCCATTTCTGCAACTTGTTTTTGCAATTCTTTAAGTTGTTCGCCTACGGGAGTTACGATATTATTTACATTGCGGCTTTCACCTTCCATTTTTTGATCCAGTTTAGCAGCAAAATCATTAAGCTTGTCATTTGCCCGTGCGAGAAACAGGTTATTATTTTGGTCAATTATATCTTTTGATATGGCGTTAAACGTTTCGCGCAGCGTTTTATCTGCTTCTGTTACCCACTTGTTTTTTTCGGCTTCTGCGGCGCTTGCAGAAACTGCTTTTTGAAGTTCAACATTAAGATGTTCATTTTTTGCGAGTAAATCCTGTTTTTCAGCTATGCACTGATTCTTGGTCTCAGTTTCGCTTTCGAGTTTTGCGCGAAACGTTGCATTTTCGCTTTTAAGAAGATCTATTTTTTTATTTAATAAAATGTAAGACGTTATTCCGCCGACAATTATGCATAAAAAGCATACTATTATCCAGATTGGTGTAGTCATGTGTTTCTCCTTATATCAAAATCAGTGTTAATCACATACTTTTCTTTTAATTTTTTCTCAGCGGAACTATTACCGAGAGAAAAACAAAGATCATATGCCATTTCTGAAATTATATTTTTCAATTCAAGTTTTTGGGTATATTTTTTCGGGATATGTGAAGCACCCAAATATGCCCCTACGATGTTTCCTGTAACAGAACCCGTAGAATCACTGTCACCCGAATGATTTACAGATGAGATAATTGCTTTTGCAAACTCGTTTTCGTGTTTTAATGAACAATATATTGCTATTGCCAGAGTTTCTTCTGCAACCCAACCTTGTCCTAATTGTGTTATTGCGTCATGTTCGCATATATTTGCATCGAGTGCGAGAAGTTTTGCATTGTTTATCAAATCGATCAATTCGGAAATATGCAAAGAGTGGCAAAAAAGTCGCGAAATTGTTTTCAGGGCATCATTTACCGCTTCAAGCATGGATATTCCATCTGTGTGAGCAAGTAAATGGACAATATGCACAAGCATTGCTGCAGGAATATATCCCAACTCGTGACCGTGAGTGAGCGCTGCAATTTCCGCACCGAGAATATCTGTTTTTTCGAGAGAATATTCATTGTTAAAAAACAGGCCGACAGGAGCGACACGCATAACTCCACCGCATCCTTTACTGTAATTCAGCGGGTTTGCTATTGATCCCAACTGTTTGTGTAATAAACTGTTTATGCAGGTACGTCCCGGTTCGCGCGAATGATTTATTTCTGGTATGCGGTTAAGCCACGAGTATGTGGCGGTATCTGTATCGAGATTAAGCGATTCCCGATATTGTGTTTTAAGCCAGTCTCTATAACACAAGGATACATATTTAAGATATTGTTCATTCGTATTGTCGGATTTATTATTGAATCGGCAAAGCAAAAGTCCGTTTGCCGTAAATAAAGTCATTTGTGTATCATCGGAAATTTCAGCAACACCATTGTTGAGTATATATTCAGTTACTCCGTTTTTTCCGTATTTATTAAACAACTGAATATCGTCCGTAAATTCTATGGGGTAACCGAGCGCGTCCCCGACAGCCCCGCCTATAAGGCAGCCTTTGTATTTATCCGACTTCATATATTTTCTCCGATTTGTTATTTGATATAACAATAAAAGTCCCGTATTGCATTGAAACGGGACTTGCTGTAAAAGATTAAAGCACCTTGCTGAGAAAATCTTTTGCACGTGCTGTCTGCGGATTATTGAATAATTCCTCCGGAGTGCCTTGTTCAATTATACGCCCCTCATCCATAAACAGTATACGATTGCCTACTTCACGTGCGAATCCCATTTCGTGGGTTACAACAACCATAGTCATGCCGTCATCGGCAAGCTCTTTCATAACCGCCAAAACTTCCCCTACCATTTCAGGATCGAGAGCAGAGGTGGGTTCGTCAAAAAGCATTACGTCGGGGTTCATAGCAAGGGCGCGTATTATAGCAATACGTTGTTTTTGTCCGCCGGAAAGCTGATTAGGATATGCATCTCTTTTATCAAGCAGGTTTATTCTTGTAAGAAGCTCTTCTGCCCGCTGAATTGCCTGTTCTTTATTCAGTAGTTTCAGTTTTATAGGTGCAAACGTTATATTTTCCAATATTGTAAAATGAGGAAACAGATTGAATTGCTGAAACACCATTCCCATTTTTTGACGAATTGCATTTATATTAACGCCTTTTTTATTTATCTGTTCTCCTTCAAACCAGATTTCTCCCTCGGAAGGCTGCTCAAGAAGGTTGATACAGCGCAAAAACGTACTTTTACCTGAACCGGAGGGGCCTATTACAACGACTTTTTCACCTTTTTCTATATTGATATCAATGCCGTTCAATATCATTTTTTTGCCGTCAAAGGTCTTATGAAGATTCTTAACTTCTATCACTGCGAGCAAGCCTCCTTTCAAAATATTTCAACAGACTGGACAGTCCGTACACCAAGACAAGATACATCAAGGCTATTGATATGTAAGGGAAATATACATCTGCGGTACGGCTGATGACAGTCTGAGCTGCTCTTGTAAGATCCATTACTCCGAGATATCCTATAACCGATGTTTCTTTTAATAATGCAATGAATTCATTTCCGAGTGCGGGAAGAACGTTTTTCAGCGCTTGAGGAAGAACTATATGTCTCATTGTTGCCGCTTGCGAGAGTCCGAGAGAACGACCGGCTTCTGTTTGTCCGACGTCAACAGCCATAATTCCGGCTCTTATGATTTCGGAAACATATGCACCGGAATTGAGTGCAAATGCAAATACGCCGACCATTACGGCTTGTGTTGAATATCTGAAAACTATATTGTAAATTATAAGAAGCTGAACGACAACCGGGGTACCTCTTATTATAGTTGTATATAATTCGCCGATTTTGTTCAGAAGCTTGAATTTTCCGGTTTGTTTATGTAAAACTTTTATTACAGCTATAATAGTTCCTATCAGAATACCTGCCAATGTAGCCAAAAATGCTATAAGCAAAGTATTTCCCATACCCGTCAGAAAATATTGATATCTGTTTTCACGCAGGAATGTTTTTTCAAATGAGTTTGCGAGATCATTAAATAGTTCTGCCATTGATAATTAATTACCTGTAAGCCCTTTCACCAAAATTAAATCGTGCAGTATCGGGGAATATGCCGTTGCTGCAGTTACTGTCTGTATATTGCTAAATTTATACTGTATCGCCACCCTTGCAGGGTCTTCATATATATAGGAATCAATATCTGTATACTTTTTTACATAATCCAGTTTCAGATAAACTGTGTCATCTTTCAGCCATACATTTCCGTCTGCCTGCTCTGATGCCGCTTCCTCCGTAAGACTAGTTGGTGTTGCATACAGAATCTTCTTATTTTCGCTGTCCCAGTAATATCTCTGATTCAGATACCCACTTACTACATCCAGTGGAAGATATACATCGTTTCCCGAAAACAAAGCTTTCTGCTCCGGTTTCTGTGTTCCAAGTATCAATGCAGCTTCTCCATCTGCATTATGACCATAATATTCCGTCAGATCCATCTGTTTGCTGGTTGGAATCAGCTTGTTAATTCCGTATACAGCCCCTCCGATAAGAG
>CAJLXE010000117.1 GCA_905210525.1 uncultured Clostridia bacterium
TACGAAGAATACACTTCACGGCGAGATACTGAGAATATGGCAGAAAACGGGAAGAACAATAATATTTATCACTCACGACGTTGAAGAAGCTGTGCTTCTTGCAAAAAAGGTAATTGTGCTCGGCTATGCTCCCGACAATGTGAAGGAAATAATAGACATTCCGCTTGAATATCCTCGTAACGGAAATCCTGCAGTTCCCGAATATGTACAACGTATCAAAGACGTTATAGCAAGGAGCGCACAACAATGAAAAAATCATTCCGAAAAATATTAAAAGCCCTGCTATTTTATGCTATTATAATTGCCGCTTGGGCGGTGCTGCAATATCTGTTTACAGAAGTGCTGAAATGGGCAAATCCGGATATTTTTGTGTCGCCTCTTTTTGTTGCGAGAATGTTTAACAAACTGATTTTTTTGAATGCAAATTCGTTCTGGAGTCAGGCTGGCGCCACGATGTTAAGGCTTTTTGCGGGATATTTGATGTCTGTTGCGGTAGGAATACTTCTTGCGGCACTTATGATATATGTCAGATACTTCAGAGAAAACATAAGAGCGTTTTTGTCGGGAATACAGTCTCTGCCGAATATATGTTGGGTGCCTTTTGCCATTATACTGGGCGGACTGAACGAAAAGGCGGTTTATTTTGTAATAATAATGGGTTCTGCGCCATCTGTTGCACTGGCGATTGAAGCCAGCATACGCAATGTAAATCCGATTTACGTAAAAGCCGGAAGAACACTCGGCTGCAATAAAATAGGTATGTATACAAGGGTGTATATTCCTGCGGCAATGCCCAACATTATACTCGGTCTGAAGCAGGGATGGGCGTTTTCGTGGAGAGCGCTTATGGCAGGCGAAATGAATTGCCTGTTTTCTGCGAAATCACTCGGACTCGGTTATCTGATGTACAATTTGCGTTTCAGCGGCGAGCTGGATAAAATGCTGTGTATTATGATAATACTTGTAATAATAGGCGTCCTGTTTGAAAAAGTAATATTCGGAACGATAGAAAACAAAACACTGAGAAAATACGGAATAAAGCATGACTGAAAATCAAAAAGAAACGGTGGTATAAAATGGAATATCAACGCAAATATAACAAACAAAAAGCGATTTTTACGGTAATTATAACGGTGGTACTGCTTGCGGTGGTTTTGCTTGTAAGCTTTTGGATAGGTCAGTCAATGGTGTCGTCCAACCCCGTTAAAACACCTCTGCCGGATGTTACGCCTACACCTGTTGCGGGCGAGCTTGCAATAAAGGATCCGGTGCTTGAAGAAGCCATAAAAAAGCAGCTTTCCGTTACGGGCGAGCTTACAAAAGAAGACGTTGAAAGCATGGAAAAGCTTGATTATGACGAAAAAACAATAACAGACCTTACGGGGTTGCAATATGCTGTGCATCTTAAAGAGTTGCGCATTAAACTCGATGTCACAAGCATAGAACCTATAAAAAATCTTCATATAGAAAAGCTTACGTTTATATCGGATGTCAGCGTACAGCCTTTGCTTGTGAGCATGAAAGAAATGAGTTATATAAAATACCTTGACCTTTCGGATTGCGGCGTGTCGTCAATAGGGTATATATCCGAGCTGCCGAGGTTGGAAACGCTTATTCTGGACAATAACAGAATATCGGGACTCAAATATACTTCGCAAATGGGTACTTTGACGACGCTGTCACTGAGAAACTGCGGCTTGAAGAATATTTCCGCATTTGCCGAAAACGTATCTATAAAGTCACTGTATATAGACGACAATAATATCAAGGATATTTCCGTACTGGAAACGATGCGTTCTCTGAAAGATGTTTCTTATTCGGGAAATCCGATTGAAGATAAAAAATAATAAAAATAAAAAAGTTATAACGAGAAGAAACAGACTTGTGTGTGAACATAAGTCTGTTTTCTGATAAATAAGCTTATTTTGCGTAAGTTTTCTGATGATGTCGGCGGGGGAATTTACCTATTTCCAGTTTTATTTTCGTTTGACGTCGTGTTTGCCTGCATTTCGCCTATAAGCTTAAGAATTTTTTTCTGTGTTTCGGATACCTGTTCGAGTTTTTTATAGAGCTCGTCGATAATAAATTCGCTCTTGAGGTTTACGCGGTAATCGTTTTCGGCACGTTTTCTGTCCTTGGCTTCTTGACGGTTCTGGCTCATCATGATAAGCGGAGCCTGAATTGCCGCTACGCACGACAGCACAAGGTTGAGAAGAATGAACGGGTATGCGTCGAATGCGTTTGCGGCGAGAATTATATTCAGAACCATCCAGATAATCATTACGGCAATGAAACTGAATATAAATGCCCAGCTTCCGGCAAATCTTGCAACGGCGTCGGCGGCTTTCTGTCCGAATGAGAGTTTTTCGTTTTTACCTGAGCTTTCGGTTACGCTTGTGCTCAATATTTCTCCTATCAGCTCTTCGTCCGTAAGTTCTTTATCGGAATCGTGCAGTAGTTCGCGTATTATTTTCTTTTTGCTTTTTTGATAATTCATAACAAAACATCCCTTTATAACCAAGTTTGTTGCTGTACTTCATGTTTGCAAATTTATTATAAACTTTTTTCTGTTATTTGTCAATCTGTATTGATATCGAAGGAATTTGAAATTAACTGTTGTTAAAAAAGAGATTATATGATATAATTTAAAATAGTATTTTATGCGTATTTGCAGAACATTATCTTAACAGGCGTGTTTAACGGAGGTTAGTTTGGATAAATTTGTTATAAAAGGCGGCAAGCCGCTTGAGGGGGAAATTTACGCGGGCGGATCCAAAAATTCGGCTCTCGGTATTCTTACGGCGTCGCTTATGACAAAAGGTGTGTGTGTATTCAGAAATGTACCCGATATAGAGGATGTCCAGCTGTTGCTGAATATATTTGAAAGTATCGGTGTGAAATATGCAAGAGAAGGCTCAAGCGTCGCTCTTGATACAAGAAATATAGATAAAACTTATATTGATACAGAAGACGCTGTAAAAATGCGTGCTTCATATTATTTGCTCGGAGCTTTTCTCGGTAGATTCGGAGACGTATCTATTCCGTTTCCGGGCGGCTGCGCAATAGGCTCAAGACCGATAGACCAGCACATAAAGGGATTTCAGGCTTTGGGAGCCGTTATAGGTCAGGATAAATGCCGTATTACAGCAAAAGCGGATTCACTTCAGGGCAGAGAGATATTTTTTGACTGCGTAAGCGTTGGTGCAACCATAAATGTAATGATGGCGTCCGTATTTGCAAACGGTACGACTCAGCTTGTAAATGCGGCGAAGGAACCGCACATAGTAGACGCGGCAAACTTTCTTAATTATATGGGAGCGAGAATCAAAGGCGCGGGTACGGATATAATAAGAATAGAAGGCGTAAAATCGCTCAAGCATAAATGCGAATATTCTATAATTCCGGACCAGATAGAAGTCGGAACGTATATGGTGGCGGCGGCGGCAACCGGAGGCGATGTTACAATAAAGAACGTTATACCAAAGCATATGGAAACGCTCAGTGCAAAGCTTGAGGATATGGGTGTAAAGGTGACGGGCAATGCAGATTCCATAAACGTAAAGGCGTCGGCACGGCTCAGGTCAGCCGATGTAAAAACGGCAGTTTATCCGGGCTTTCCGACAGATTTGCAGCAACCGTTTTCCGTGCTTGCTTGTATTGCAGACGGTGAAAGCACAATAACGGAAACGATATACGAAAACAGATTCAAGCATATTGAAGAATTGAAAAAAATGGGTGCAGACATAACCGTAAAGGGCAACAAGGCTGTATTCAACGGTGTGGAAAGTCTTAAAGGTGCGTCGGTGTACGCGACAGACCTCAGAGCGGGAGCGGCGCTTGTTGTTGCGGGACTTGCGGCAAAAGGTATAACGGAGGTTAGGAATATCGAGCATATAGACAGAGGCTATGAAGCCATAGAAAATAAATTCATGCAGCTCGGCGCGGATATAGAACGGGTTCGCGAGGATTGATGCGGCTCTTTCTGCAATGTAAATCATCGGAAGGCGGATTTTGATTATGGATTACCATTTGGATACAATACCTGTTATAGACGCGTTAAAAGAAGATGATGAATGTCTGCTTTGCGTCGTTCAGAACAAAACGGACAAGCTTTATTCCGAATCGTTTCTGGGAGGCTCGGTGATGGCGCCCGAAACGCGCGTAAAGGTGAATGAACACGGCTTTTGTCCGAGACATTTTCATGCTTTGTACGCGCAAAAAAACCGTCTGGGGCTTGCTCTTATGACGCATACGTATATGCGTGAGACGGTACGCAGAATAAAAGATAAAGAAAAACAGCTTCCGCTCAATGCGAAGAAAAAACTGTTTGCGGATAAAAAAAGTAATGAGTTTAAGCAGTTTGAGGAATTTTGCTCGTGGTTGGAGGACAAACGCGAGGATTGCATGATTTGCAAAAAGGTCAACGAAGCAATGGACAGATACACATATACCATGCTTCACCTGTATAAAACATCGGAAGAATTCAGAAATAAACTTTCGGATTCAAGAGGATTGTGTCTTAATCACCTCAAGCGGTCTGTTGAAATTGCAAACGAAAAGTTCGGCTCCGGCGGTGCGGCAGAATGGCTCAGGTTTATATTGCCCGTAGAATACAGGGCGTTTGACAGACTTGATGCGGAGCTTGATTGGTTTATAAAAAAATTCGACTATCGGTACAGAGAAGAACCGTGGGGAACATCCGAAGATTCTCTCGTGCGCACATTACAGAAAACAGTCGGAGAAAAATTCGAGTAAAAATAAATGCCGATTCCGTAGCCGACTGCATGAAACAATATATTCATACAGTCAGTTTACACGCGTATAAAGGACGGTTTATATTATGTATAAGCAGAATGCAGAAACAAAATTCAAAATCATGCAGGATAAAAAAGACTGGAATATCCTTGCTTTTGAAACTTCTTGCGATGATACATCCGTGTCGATAGTGAGAAACGGAAGAGACGTTGTTGCAAACGTAATTGCGTCTCAGATAGAAATACATAACCGCTTTGGCGGAGTTGTGCCGGAGGTTGCTTCAAGAAAACATATAGAAAATATCAATTCCGTTCTGCATGAGTGCATGAATCGGGCGGGAATGAATTATTCGGATATTGACGCAGTAAGCTCAACTTACGGCCCCGGACTTGTGGGGGCGCTTCTGGTAGGACTTAACGCGGCAAAAGCTGTGGCGCTTTCACTTGAAATACCGTTTGTGGGAGTGAACCACATGGAAGCGCACGTATGCGCAAATTATATATCCTCAAAAGAACTGGAACCGCCTTTTTTGTGTCTTGTGGTTTCGGGCGGACATACGCAGATAGTAGGCGTTGAGGATTACCGTACTTACAGGCTTATAGGGCAGACGCAGGATGACGCTGTGGGAGAAGCTTTTGACAAAATATCAAGAGAGCTTGGGCTCGGGTATCCGGGCGGTCCGCATATACAGAATGCTGCCGAAACGGGAAATCCGAATGCGATAAAATTTCCTCACGCAAAGCTCAAATCGGGTGAATTTGATTTTTCGTTCAGCGGTCTCAAAACGGCTGTTCTTAATTATATACATAATGAAAAAAATAAAACCGTAAGCATGAACGATATTGCGGCTTCGTTCCAGTTTACGGCAGTG
>CAJLXE010000118.1 GCA_905210525.1 uncultured Clostridia bacterium
TAGCCGGCAGAGCAAATACACAAATTATCTGGAACAGCAGTGTTCTCATAAAGGATATTGCCGCCGATACGCCGCCGTTGCCGAGCGCCGTGAAAAATGCCGAACCGAATATATTTATTCCGCATATCAGGAAAGATATCGAATACAGCCTGAAAGCGTGCGTTGTCAGATCGCACAAAGAGCTGTCATAACCCGTAAATACTTTTGCGATAGGCGCTGCGGTGAATTCTGCGAGCAACGTTACGATTATTGCCGCTGTACATATTATGACAAGGCTTTTACGGAATATATTTTTTAATTCGTTTTGGTTGTTTGCACCGTAATGGTAGCCTACAATCGGAGCCATTCCTATTGAATATCCTATGAACATAGCCACAAATATGAATCCGGCATACATTATTACGCCGTATGCGGCAACGCCGTTTTCGGGGTCGATTTTCATAAGCTGAAAGTTGTAAAGCATATTTACGAGCGACAGCGATACGTTAGTCATAAGTTCGGAGGAGCCGTTTGTACAGGTTTTGACAAAAACTTTGCCGTCAAAACGCGTTTTCGTCAACCTTAATATACTGCTGTTTTTTGTGAAGAAGTACACAAACGGTATTATTCCGCCTACGACCTGACTTATAGATGTTGCTACTGCTGCTCCCGCTATACCCCATTTGAATACCGCCACAAACAAAAAGTCGAGCACCATATTGGTAACTCCTGCCGCAATCGTTACAAACAGACCTATCTGCGGTTTTTCCGCTGTAACAAGAAAACTCTGAAATATATTCTGGAGCATGAATGCGGTAAGAGAGAGGAGAATTATGCGTCCGTACAGTACGCAATCGTCTATCATGCTGTCTTTTGCGCCTAAAAGCCTCGATATGGGTCTGATAAAAACTATGCCTATTACACTGAATATTACTCCCAGTGCTATTGCTATATATACGAGCATGGAAAAATATCTGTTTGCCCGTTCTTTATCTCCTTCGCCGAGCGTTTTGGAAACGATTGCGCTTCCGCCAGCGCCGAGCATAAATCCGAGAGTGCCCAGAACCATAAGGAAAGGCATTATAATGTTTACGGAAGCAAACGCTTCTTTGCCTACGTAATTGGATACGAATAACCCGTCAACAACGCCGTATATAGATGTGAATATCATCATTATTACGGACGGTACAACAAATCTCAGAAGCTTTTTATATGTAAAATGCTCTGATAACTGAATTTTCATTTACTGTTCCTTTCAAACCAACATTTTGCGATATCTGCGACGAACGGAACAATTTCCTTAATAACCGTGTCCGATGTGTTTATACACATATTATAACACTCTTTTGCTCCCCATTGGCCGTTGGAAATAAATTCGCGATGTCTTGCACGACCCGAATCTATTTGTTTTATTTTTTTTTCTATTTGTTTGTCGCTCATTTGTTCATTTTCACCGAGTCTTTCGCGGCATCTTTTTATTCTGGACTTCATATCCGCATAAACAAACAGATTAAAAGGCTTATAATCACGCAGTATGACGTCGGAACTGCGGCCTACAATAACAAAGTCTTTGCCGAGCTGTGCTATGTCGTTTATTATACGTCTTTCGGAAACAAGTATTTTTATGTCGTTCTGCTGTGTGAGTGACGGATATGCAAACGTTCTTCCGAATGTAATACTGTATTCGGGCGATATACCTTGTTCGGCTCTGCTTGCTATATAATTTTCATCAAGCTCCGTGCGCTTTGCAATTTCGGTGATGATTTCCCTGTCATAATACGCAAAACCGAGTTCGTCTGCCAGACGCTTTCCGAGCTCGCGGCCTCCGCTTGAAAATTCACGACCTACTGTTACTATTCTCATAATTATATTCCTCCTTAAATAATATTTCTGTTAAATTGAAAAGCATTATATACGGACCGAGGTGTCGGATGCTTTCGCTGTATTGAAACAACGATTGAGCTTTGCAAACCCGGTTCCGATTCCGCAAGAAAGGATGTTTTTGTTAAGCCAAAGCTATGATCGTAAATATGAACAAATTTATATCTATATATATTATCTCATAAAACAGGGAAAATTGCAACCGCGATATTGAAGCGGAATAATTCCATACTTTATCAAAATTTTCGTATGCTTGCGTTGCTTTGCCCGAATATGGGAATATTGAGCGTAAATTTCGATTTTACACAGATTTAACAATATTGCCGTTAGATATTTTACATTGGAAGTTTATTATTATAGACGTAAAATGAAAATGAAGGAAAAGGAGAAAACAAAATGAAAAAAGTAAACATTAAAAAAGCATTGGCGGTTGTGTTGTCGGTATTAACGGTATTGGGCATTGCCACGGGATGCGGACAGAAATTTGACAAATCAAATGATGTTACCGTAATTACAAGAGAAGAGGGATCCGGTACGCGCGGAGCTTTTACAGAGCTCTTCGAAATAGAAAACATATTTGCATCCGCAATAGTAAACGACAAAACGGGTATTGTTCTTACAACGGTCGGCGATGACGTGAATGCGATAGGTTATATTTCACTCGGTTCAATGAAAAACAGTGTAAAGGCGTTGGAAATAGACGGAGCCGCTGCAACGGTTGAAAATATAAAGAACGGTAAGTACAAAGTATATCGTCCGTTCAATATAGCGACAAAGGGTGATCTTTCGGATGCGGCACGCGATTTTGTAAACTTCATACTTTCGGACGACGGACAGAAAGTAATCGAAGATAACGGTTATATAAAAACGGAGTCAACGGGCGCATATGAGAGTACAAGAGTTTCGGGCAAGGTTGTGATAATGGGTTCATCGTCTGTAACTCCCGTTATGGAAAAGCTTAAAGAAGCATATGCAGAAATAAATCCGAACGTATCAATAGAAATAAATATGTCGGATTCGTCAAACGGTGTAAAGTCTGTAATAAGCGGTACCTGCGATATAGGTATGGCAAGCAGAGAACTCAAGCCGAGCGAAATTGAAAGCGGTGTTCAGGGTACTGTTATAGCAAACGACGGAATCGCAATAATAGTAAACAACAATAATCCGCTTAAAGGACTTTCATCCGAAGACGTTAAGAATCTTTACACAGGCGTCGCAAAAAAATGGGAAGACCTGAGCGGCGCGGTATGGGCGGAATGAAATCCGCTCTTAACGGAATAATAAAACAAATACGAAAGCTTGCATAAAATATATCGGATGAAGTAAAACAATGAAATTAAAAAGAATATTACCAAACAAAGAAAAGTTAATGCGCGCCGTGTTTTTTACATCGGCGTGCGTTTCGATAGCCGCGGTACTGCTTATATGCATATTCCTTTTTGCAAACGGTCTGCCCGCGATGCAAAAAATAGGAATAGGAAAATTTCTTGCAGGCAGGACGTGGAATCCGGGTAACGATGAATACGGCATATATCCTATGATTATAGGAAGCCTTTATGTAACAGGCATTGCGCTTGCGATAGGCGTTCCGATAGGAATACTTACGGCTGTTTTTATGGCAAAATTCTGCCCAAAGAAATTATACGGTATTATAAAGCCGGCAATAGATCTGCTTGCGGGAATACCGTCGATAGTTTACGGATTTTTCGGACTTATGGTTGTGGTGCCTTTTATAAGAAACACATTCGGAGGCAGCGGCAGCTCGGTTCTTGCGGCAAGCACTGTTCTCGGAATAATGATATTGCCGACGATAATAGGCGTTTGCGAATCGGCTCTCAGAGCCGTTCCGGAAAGCTACTATGAGGGAAGCCTTGCTTTGGGAGCGAGCCATGAAAGAAGCGTTTTCAGAACGGTGGTTCCGGCGGCAAAATCAGGCATACTTGCCGGTGTAATACTCGGCGTCGGCAGAGCGGTTGGCGAAACGATGGCGGTTGTAATGGTTGCGGGCAATTCACCGGTTATACCGGAAACAATACTCAAGAGCGTAAGAACAATGACAATAAACATAGTTCTTGAAATGGGCTATGCAACCGATCTGCACAGAGAGGCGCTTATTGCCACGGGCGTGGTGCTGTTTGTGTTTATACTTATAATAAACCTGTGCTTTTCCGCTGTAAAAAGGAGGTCAAAGCTGTGACATCCGTTAATATAAAATATGAAAAAAGAAATAAAATAAAATCTTTTTTTGCAAGAACTGCAGTTTACGCCGCGGCAGTATTGACAATCGGGGCACTTGCGGCTATACTTATATATATATTGGTAAAAGGTATTGCGCATATCAAGCCCGAACTGTTCTCGCCTGTATATAATTCGGAAAACGTATCATTGTTTCCGGCGCTCGTGAATACATTGACAATGACGGCATTGTCTTTGCTGATAGCCGTTCCGCTCGGACTGTTTTCGGCGGTTTATCTTGTGGAATACGCAAAACGCGGCAACAAGGCGGTGGGACTCATACGCCTTACAACCGAAACTCTTTTGGGAATACCGTCAATAGTGTACGGACTGTTCGGTGCGCTTATGTTTACCGAGTCGTTGGGCATGGGATTGTCGCTGCTTTCGGGCGCGCTTACGATGTCTGTAATGATATTGCCGGTAATAATAAGAACGTCTGAGGAAGCGCTGAAAAGCGTACCGGATTCATACCGTGAGGGTTCGTTCGGTCTTGGCGCAGGCAAGCTCAGAACTGTTTTCAAAATAGCTGTTCCGGCGGCGATACCGGGAATTTTATCGGGAATAATCCTTTCCGTGGGAAGAATAGTCGGCGAAACGGTAGCACTTATATATACATCGGGAAGCGTCGCACAGATTCCTCAGTCGCTTATGGGCTCCGGACGAACACTTTCAGTGCATATGTATGCATTATGGTCCGAAGGATTCAATACGGATCAGGCTTATGCAACGGCGGTAGTACTGCTCGTGATAGTGGCGGGACTTAATGCGCTTTCATCATACGTTGCAAGGAAAATCACGAAAGGGAAAAAATAATGAATAAATTTGATATAGAAAAACTGAATTTGTATTACGGAAACTTTCAGGCGCTTAAAAACATAAATCTTGCAATACCGGAGAACCGGATAACCGCATTTATAGGTCCGTCCGGATGCGGAAAATCAACGCTTCTCAAGAGTCTGAACAGAATGAACGATCTTGTGGAGGGGTGCAGGATTGACGGCACAATAAAGCTGGACGGCGAGGATATATATAAGGATTTCGATGTAAATATCCTCAGAAAACGCGTAGGCATGGTGTTTCAGAAGCCAAATCCGTTTCCTATGAGCGTGTATGACAATATTGCATACGGTCCCAGAACCCACGGTATACGTTCAAAGGCAAAGCTTGACGATATTGTGGAGCGTTCTTTGACGGACGCAGCTATATGGGACGAGGTGAAAGACAGACTTAAGAAGTCGGCACTTGGATTTTCGGGAGGACAACAGCAAAGACTTTGCATAGCAAGAGCGCTTGCGGTGGCTCCGGAGGTGCTGCTTATGGATGAACCTACATCGGCGCTGGATCCGATTTCTACGTCAAAGATTGAGGATCTTGCGATTGAATTAAAAGACAAATATACGATCGTCATGGTAACGCATAATATGCAGCAGGCGACTCGTATTTCGGACCGCACTGTATTTTTCCTTTTAGGAGAGATCATAGAAAGCGGAAAGACAGAACAGCTCTTTTCGA
>CAJLXE010000119.1 GCA_905210525.1 uncultured Clostridia bacterium
TACAGATTGTTTACAATACAGGCGAAAAGATATGAGTGAGATTGAAAAAATATAACAGGGGACACGGATTAATGTGTTCTGCTTATATATCAGAAAAGATTTGTACAATAGGAAAAATTTTGTGATGCGCATATGTTTAAATACTTGAATGTGATGTAAATAAAATTTTTGATAAAATACGAGCTTGAAATACGTACTTTGTATAAAAGTTTGACATTATATGGCAGTAACGGTATTTAAAAATATGTTTATCGGAAAGCCGTTTGCGATACGGATAAAAAGCATGGATAATTATTTAGAAAAAATTATAGAATATGCAGCCAATAAAAATACATATTATCGAAATAAAATTTCAAAAGCAGGTTGTGCACTTGACGGATTTGAATTGCTGGATCGAAGCACTTTGCAACAATATGGAATGGATATTATTTCGGATAGTTATAAACATAAGGTAAATGAGCTGTTCATAACGCATTCATCCGGTTCTACCGGAGTGCCCATTACAGTCTATTGGGATCATAGTGATTATTTGGTATCAATGAGAACACTATGGGAAAGAAGACGCAAGTATTATGGAATTACTCCGCTTTCTAAAAAAATACAATTTACAATGGCAACAAATTTGCAATCGCCATGTTTGCAATATAAGTTTGATAAAACTTATACGGTTTTGTCATTTGAAAGCTCAAGTATGAATTCAAAGGAAAATATGTTGAGCACATGGAAGCTTATAAACCGATTTCAGCCGGAATGGATATATGTTCAACCCTCTGTCTTAAAACAGTTAATAGAAACTGCGATATGTAATAACATCAGAGCACCAAGGAGTATACGGTATATTGAATGTATTGGTGAAATGCTATATAGTGAATTGAGAATTACAGCTGCAGATTTTTTTCATAATGCACAAATAGCTTCCATGTATGGTTCCGAGGAAATGAACGGCATAGGAATAGAGTGTCCATATCACAAAATGCATATCATTTCGGATAATGTATATGCCGAAATCTACTCTGGCGGTATATGCAGTGAATATGGAGAAGGCGATGCTGTGATAACGCATTTGAGAAATTATGCGCAACCGTTGATAAGATATATGCAGGGTGATATTATTAATTTGACGGCTCCTATTAAATGTGAATGTGGGTATGAAGATAAAATTATTGACAAAATCATAGGCCGGGTGAGAGAACGCGTTTTTTTGGAAAATGATGGTGTTGAAATAAATAATTTTATATTGAATGATTGTATCAGAATCATAAACCAAAAATACGGTGATACTATAAAAAGGTATAAATTCAAATTTTATAAATCTCAATGTGTTTTGTCGGCATTACTGTATATTGATTGCGAAGATGAGATATTGTTTTGCCGAATAAAAGAATTTATCACTTTATATTTATATAATAAAAATGTTAAGAATATACGGTTGAATTTTGAATTTAAAATGTATGATAAATATGAAGCGGTAATGAATAAATACAGAACATTTGAAGTTGTTAACTAAAAACTATGCATCCAGAATAAGTTTTGTTTTAAGGTCTATATAAATATTGATGAAACGGCAAAAAATAAAGCGTCTGAAACCAATACGTTATTAATATGACTTTTGATTCTTTGATCGATTATGTATGAGTGTACACATCTATTTCCGTATTGCTTGAAGCGTGATACATAATCAGGCTGACAAACATGATGCTGACTGCAACTCTTTGGTTGTTTTCCAATATTTCAGGCTCCAAATCAACGTTTCCCGTTGCTTGACAAAAACGTAAAGTTGTTTGTACAACTTTACGTTTTGTTGGGCTGAGTGAGCATATTTATTGTGTATAAGTTTTCTGATAGATGTTATACATACCGTTATTTTTCAATCAAACATGACGTGTGGATTCAACTGTGCCGGAGAACGCCATATAATATCGTGTTCAAAAAGGAATTGAGCTTTCAGATTCCAGTATTCGAGACAGAAGTCCAATGTTTGTTCTTTGTCTATTTTTTCTTCCACTTCATCGATTGCGGCAAGATATTGCTCTGTTTTTTCGACGGGATCGTTTTTAATGGAACTGCGGCGGCTTTCCTGTGCCGATGCGAGCAATTCATTGATATTGTCATTGGGCAGAATACCCGAGACGATATTTATAATGTCAGTGCAATCGTCAGGTTCATAATAATTGCGCGCCTTTGCGGCACAATAAAAACAGCTTTCAAGGTCTTCGATATCTTCGTCATTGTATCCTTTAAGTTTCATAAGCAGTACATGATTTTCAATCAGCGGTGTGTAAAACTTCACGGACATTCCGGGGCGTCCCATTTTATCGTAACATTCGGTAAGATACCATAACGCGGGAATACTTTCTTCCAGAGTTTCCGCATCTTTGCCGTGCTGAGAGAGAATAATTTCTGCCATTTCCTTCAGACAAGGGCTGTCCTTATAGGTAGGTGCGGCATATTCGTGTTCTTTGCGGCTCTCGATTGCAAGATACAGCTCCTCTATTCTTTTCAGTTGCATTTCGGTGAAAGACATAATATCACTTCTTTCTGTAATTGTTTTTTTATTTGTCAGGAACGGTCTATTTCAAAGCTTATTGCGTCAATATCGGTTTTGTCATCCCCGAAAAAGAAATAAGCATATCCGTCGATGTCATCAAGAAAGCCTGTATCTTCAGCCAACGGATCGAATTGCATCAAAAGCTCCTTGTCGGATTCATATCCTGAGGATGGAATACCGAAAAGTCTTGTACCGTCAGACGTTTCTTCAACAGACTCAAATTCCATGAGCATATCTTTGTTGAGATGTGCAAACCGCGGTTCTTCTTCGTTGAAGTCGTCGATAACAACGTTCGGTTCGCCGTCGTAATAATATGCCATTGCCTGATACGGGTACATTTCAACATCAAGAAAAAGATAGAGATAACCTGTGTGAGGCAGTTTGTTTTCCGTATCGAGCTTTGCAATGTCTGAAAGACGTATCTGTGCAAAGAAAATAACGTCATCCGAAAACATATCCAGCCACTTTTCGGGAACTGTCGGCGCACCGAAAAACTTGCTTGCGCCGGGATCGTGATCTCCGTTTGCTTTTTTTATTTTAATTCCGATAGCACTCATTGCCATTACCCTCGAATCAGTTTAATATTATAGAAATATCCGCCGTCAAATGAACGCGGACGGTATATTATTTCTTCACCTTTTTTTATTGTCCATGTTTTGTTGTATTTCGGATCGGCGCAGTGCACCGAAATGCCTATACTGTTTTCGCCTACTTCATCAATGGTAAAGTGCCGCTTGCCGTTTCCGAATTCGGGAATATCCCCAAGCTCGCAAGGAAATGTTACATCGGCAGTTGTTTTCTCGCTGTATTTTCCCGTCATGCGGTTGATGCCCCAGGATGTTTCCTTTATTTTAATCTTCATCGGATTTTTCGCCTCCCGATTCATGCTCTTCGTTACTCATAAACAGATAATGAGCGGCTTTTTTGCCGTCGGGCTTAATATTTTCATGCCCATTTGTGTATATTTCATACAGCCTGATCATAGCCGAACGAATGCCTTTTTCGGCAGCCTCGGTATAAAGGAGCAGTGCCGCGTCCGTATCCTTGTCTGTGCCGAAACCGTTTTCGTAAAAATATGCCGTCTGATACATTCCCGAACCGTCGCCTTTATCCGCCGCGCGTGAAGCCCATAAAAATGCTTCGCGGTCATTCCGCTTTTCGGGATATCCGAGATGGTATGCCATACTCAGTCCGTTCATGGCGTCGGTATCGCCCGCTTCTGCGGCAAGACGGTACCATGCCATCTGTTTTTTATGCTGTCTGCGGATTTTCATTTTAGGCTTTTTATCGGGGTGTTCCGAATTGTTAAGCTGCGCTGCCTGCTGCGGAAACGAAATATCCGTATCGGTAAGTTCCATATCGCCAAGGACAATCATTGCCTTGGCACTTCCCGCGTCGACGGCACGGCAAAGATAGTTTTTTGCAAGCTTTTTATTGTAAAAACATTCATTTTTGTCAAGATGAACTCTCGCAACACTCAAAAGTGCTTCGGGATAATCCATTTCAATGGCTTCATTTAACCAGTCGGCAGCTTCGCTCGGTTTATTTTGCTTTTTGCAAAGCTGTGCCATCTGCCAGATTGCGTCAACATCTCCGTCTGCGGCGGCTGCTTTACGGCGGCACTCATATTCACGCTCCTGTACGCTTTGGCTCGTCGATACGCCTTCGTAACAACGCACTGCCTCGTTCCAGTTCCTGTCCAGCTCGGCAATAAAACCTTTGCGGACAAGTACATCGAAATTGTGTCCGTTAAAATCTCCTGCAACAATCATACGGAGCAGTCCGCATTGCATTTTTGCAAGCTCCGCAACAGAAAAGAAGCTGTTTGCAAAATCAGCGTCATACTCATTTCCGAGAGGAAAATCTCCGTCAAGAAAAAGATCCTCGCTTTCTCTGTTTTGGGCAAATTCTTCATAATAAGCCTCGTCATGAAAGGGCTCGGCTACGCATTCCGCACGCTCTTTATAAAGCTTAAAGGCATATACGGCGCGGCTTTTAAGTGTGTCGCAAATATCCTCATAAGCGGAAAATTCGGCGGCGATTGCATCGTATTCCTTTATCCACTCGTTCAATAATGTTTGCGGATTACTGTCTGATTTAATATTGAGTGCTGTTTTGGGGTTCATATAGCACCTTCCTTTACAGAATAAGCATCGTAGAAGCCTTGATTATGACTGCTTTTGCGGCGTTATTGCTTTTTTATTATAATTTTTATTGTCTGTGCGTGCTTGCCGTTCGGACAAGGATATTGCTTTACTGTTTCACACGGATTATCGTTGAGATTCATGTAAATTTCATTGTCTATAATAACCGTGTTTCCGTTTACCGCAATGTTTTTATATCGGCAAAGCGGATATTCAAGTCTGCTTAAGTCGTACTCGCCGTCTTTATACGGAAATTCCGCTTTTGCCGTGCTGATAAGTCTGTCTTCAACGGACGATATTTCAATGCAAATTCCGCTTTGAAACAAACACTCAAAATCCGGATGTACGCCTACCGCTCTGCCGCAGTCAAGACATACTGTTTTTTCGGGACGGCGGTCAAACGGGTTGCCGGTTGCACCGTCCGTTTTTTTTAAGCGGTGCGAACCGCAATAGGGACACTTCATTGCCATTCTCCTTTTTGCACCGCACCCACCGGGTCGGGTGGAACAGGTTATTGTCTGGTAACTTATTGTACCACACTCCGTCAAGAGGTGGTAGTGCTTTTCATCCCCGGCGCAGCATTTTCCGCGCGGTAGTCCGTCCCATTTTGTATAGTATGCCGTTTGACAGCCGTCATGCATCTGATTTCCCTGTGCATATTCCATGAAATTCACGCCCAAAAAACAGCAAAATGCCGGGCGAAAATTCTTCCATGCTCCATTGACAACTCCCCCTTTTTCCGATACCATATTTATATCAAAAAGGAAAGACAGGGAAAACTGTATGAAAAAAAGAATTCTCAGCCTGGTTTTAGCGGTAGTCTTGGCTTTGTGCCTGCTGCCCGCCACCGCTTACGCCGCAACCACCGCCTCCGGCGCCTGCG
>CAJLXE010000120.1 GCA_905210525.1 uncultured Clostridia bacterium
ATATCATATTTTGAGATCATTTTCTTTTTTGTCACCCATCAATTGTATCATAACAGGCTGTTAATGCTGTGTTCAAAATTACTATTGACAGTAAAAGTCAAAGTATGGTATAATTATCAGAAAGACGGATATAATGGGTGTGTTTTTCCCGATGAATATCCGTAAATAATGCGCAAAAGCCGTTTTGTACGGAGGATGAAATGTTCGGGAATGTAAAACCGTTGAAACAGGAGCTTAAGCTCAGAGATTATTCAAATTACAGGGCTTATTACTGCGGTTTGTGCAAAAGCATGGGCGGCAGATATGCGGGACTTTGCAGGCTCGGGCTTTCATATGAGGCTGTGTTTATAGCGGTTGTTATTTCCGCAATGACAGACGATAAAGTTATGCTTAAACTGAAACGCTGTTTTATGCATCCGCTTACAAAACAGCCTATGGTAGTAAAAAACAAAAGCGTTGATGCGGCGGCGTCCGTGAATGTGCTTCTGATGTACAACAGCCTGTGCGATAACGTAAAGGATGAAAAAGATTTCAAGTCCGCGCTTATGAGGCAGTGGTTCAAGCGCACATATAAAAAGGCGTGTGCGGATATGCCCGAAATAAATTCGATTATAACGCAAAAGCTTGACGACCTGAGTCTGACTGAAGAGGGCTTGTGCGACATACCGGACAGAGCCGCGGAACCGTTCGCCGAGATGATGGGCGAGCTTGCCGCGAAGCTTATTCCGCATGAAACGGACGATATATATTGGTTCGGTTTTTTTATGGGCAAGTGGCTGTATGTGGTGGATGCATATCAGGACATTGAAAAAGACGTAAAAAATAAGGCCTATAATCCTTTTGTACTTATGAATCCCGGTATGGAGACGCATGAAATCATACGCAATTCGAGAGATGACGCGGAATTTTTGCTCAAAGGGGCGTTGGCGGAGCTTTCGCGTATATATGCGAGACTCAATCCCAAGCGGAACAGAGAGATAATAGAGAATATTCTTTTTGAGGGAATGCCGGCGAGAACCGAAGCGGTGCTTTCCGGGGAAAGCAGACTCAAAAATAAAAATAAAAACGAATACGAAATGCTTTGATACGGAATATTTTATTCAACAGATTGGACGGTATATAAATTGAATCCATATGAAGTACTCGGCGTCAGCACGAACGCCACAGACGAAGAAGTAAAAAAGGCATACAGAGCGCTGGTAAAAAAATACCATCCGGACCAATATAAGGGTACGGCGTTTGAAGCGGAAGCAAACGAAAAGCTTAAGCAGATAAACGAAGCTTATGATATGATTAAAAACGGAAAAACATCGCAGAACAATTATTACACACAGCAGAATAATACGTCGGGCAATCAATACAGTTATAATTATTCTTACGGAAATACTTATACGATAGATCAGCTTATGACTCAGGCAAGGCAGTTCATAAATGCGGGAAGATATATGGAGGCTGAAATTCTGCTGCGCTCCACGAATATAAGAAATGCGGAATGGTATTTTCTTATGGGAAATATACAGTGGTGTAAGGGCTGGCAGCTCGAAGCTAAAAAATGCTATGCACAGGCGTGCAATCTTGCTCCGAACAATGCCGAATACAAAGCGGCATACGAACGCGTGAATACTAATGCGTACTCCGGAGGCGGATACAGAGAACCGAATTACAGAGCGAGAAGCTCCGGGGACGATTTGTGCGATTGCTGCTGTAAGCTCTGGTGTGCGGATTCGCTTTGCGAGTGCATGGGCGGCGACCTGATACCGTGCTGTTGAAAGAAGGGGAGCTTATGGAAATTAAAAACAAAAACCCAAGGCTTACGTTTTGCGGAATAATGACGGCTGTATCGGCGGTGCTTGCGGTGCTGATGAATTTTTTGCCGTTCAATACGATGTTTTTGCTCGTGATTATGTCGCTTGTGATATGCATTGTCGTGCAGAAAACGGGAACGCTTTACGCGCTCTGCACTGCGGCGGCAACATCGGTTGTTATGCTGCTTGTTACGTGGAGATATGCGACCGTTGCCGAATACGTGCTGTTGTTCGGAACATACCCGGCGGTAAAGTTTATTATAGAAGATAAAATAAAAGACGCCAAAAAAGAAAAAATTCTGAAAACGGTATATTTTTGTTTTATATCGGTACTGTTCATGCTTGCGGCTGTATATTTGTTCGGCGGAGCAAAGTTTTTCGGCGAATGGTTTTCAAAGAGCGTTCTGACGCCGTATGCGCTTATAGTTGTAACGGCGGCGCTTGCATGGGTGTATGATTACATACTTACATGGGTAATTTATGTATATAACAGACGCTTCGGCACAAAATTCTGAAAGGAAACGGTAACTCAAAATGAAAATAGGTCCGCACATTTCAATTTCCGGGGGCTACAAAAAAGCAGTGGAAACGGCGCTTGCGATAGGCGCCGATACTTTTCAGGCGTTTTCACGCAATCCGCGCGGCGGTGCGGCGGCGCCGCTTGATATGGACGATATAAAGTCGGCAGAGGTTGCAATGGAGCTTAATTCGTTTGGTCCCGTGCTTATTCATGCGCCTTATACGCTCAATATGGCTTCCGCAAAGCCTGACGCGTATAAATTCGCAAGAGAATGTTTTGCCGATGATATGGAAAGAATGATACGTATCCCGTCAGATTTGTACGTGTTTCATCCCGGAAGCAGAACAAGTATTCCGTATGAAAAGGCAATAGAACAGATTGCGTCTGTTCTCAGGGACTGCATGATAGAGGACAGCGGCACATGGGTACTGCTTGAAACCATGGCGGGCAAGGGTTCGGAGATCGGCAGAAGCTTTGAAGAATTGCGGGATATAACGGACGCGGTGGGGGATTCGCCGTGCAGGGAGCATATCGGCGTATGCATCGATACGTGCCATCTGTACTGTGCCGGATATGATATAGTAAACGACCTTGACGGTGTGCTTACGGCGTTTGACAATAAAATAGGTATAGACAAAATAAAGGCGGTGCATCTGAACGACACAATGTATCCGTTCGATTCGCATAAGGACAGACACGCAAAAATAGGCGAGGGCGAAATAGGTCTTGAGGCAATTACGCGGATTATAACGCATCCGGCGCTTGCGGATAAGCCGTTTTTTCTTGAAACGCCTCAGGAGGACGTTTCGGGTTACGGCAAAGAAATAGCGCTTCTCAGGAGCCGCATATAAAGTCGGTATGAAATTTTAAGAATAATATCAAAACATCTTCCGTTCCTTGTTTGGAGACGGAAGATGTTTTTGTTTGAGGTAAAGAATCAGTTCAATTCTATTTCGGCGTGAATTGAATGTTCGCAAGTGGAGAACGGAAGCGCATTTTCAAGGAAAAGCGTTACGGGCATATTTATATTTTCGGGAGTGTGAGCGTCAAATATAAGTTTTCCGCCGGACTTTTTCCATTCTACCGATATGACTCCGTGAGGTGTGGGAACAGTACCCTTTGCCCAATCGAGTCCGTTTGTAACGGGCTTTATTTTTATACTGCCGAAGCCGTTTGAATCGGGGCAAACGCCGAGGCGCAGTGCCGACATTTCGTAAATGGGCGCGCTTGACCATCCGTGGCACTCACTTCTCGGATTGTCGGGATTTTCGCACCATGTTGTGCAGTGCATATCGAGCATTTTTTGCCATCCGTCCATTATTTTCTCCGAATATTTGTAGCAGCCGGACTTTTCGAGTGCACGGAACATATAATAATTCATTGAGAAAGAGCACTTGGCAACATTTTCGTTCATTGTTTTTTCCATAAGCTCTGAGGCTGCATTGCCCGTAACCGCACCGGAAAGCACTGCCCATATTGCCGTATGCTCGCTGAAATTGCGCTTGCTCGGCGTATCTCTGTACAGACCTCTTTCGCGGTCAAAGCAGTGCTTGTTAACGTTTGCTATCATTCTGCTTTGTCTTTGCGTGTATTCGTCTGCAAGAGTGGTACGTTCCGTTGCACGGCATATTTCGGCGGCAGCTTCAAGAGCCGTTGCGTATATAAGACACGAAACCGTAATAGGTTCGCTTCTGCCTCCCTCAGGCACGCCGCAATCCCATCCCGGCACCCAGTCCGTAAACGGCCAGTACGGCGTTGTGCCTACAAGACCGTCTTTATTGATAAGCGTATTGAATGCCTCCAAAACTTTGTCTATTGTTCCCGTAAGGCTTCTGACGAATTTTACGTCTTCCACATAGCGCAGATACTCTCTTACAGCCAGAACCCAGAACAGCGAGAATGTTGGAATTACCTGAATACCTGTCGACGGGAAGTTTGCCTGAAGCATTCCGTCCGGAAGCTGTGAATGTACAAAATCGATAAGAGCCTTTTTTATGAGTCTTGTGTCGGAGGACATACGCAAAGCAAACATGATTTCAAGTGCGCTGTCCATTCCGTACTGCTGCTGTTCGTAATACGGACAATCTACAAATATTTCGTGCATACAGCATTTTACCGTATTTTTTGATATATCCCATATACGGTTGAGACGTTCGTCGCTGCACTCAAAAGAACCGTTTTCGTCAAGCGGATAGAAGTATTCTCTGAATCCGGACTTTTCAAAGTCGATATTTATATCGTCGTCCTCATATTCGATATGTATGAATCTGAAGGCGCGGAAGAAGAACGTTGTAAACTGCTGAGGTTTCCCCGTAAGAATAATCATATCCATGTGACCGTCAAGCTTGCCTGTCGAATCGTCTCTCATGTGTTTTTCGCCGTTTTCGTCCGTGTAGCATTCCGCATATTTCAGCACAAGTCTTGAGCCTGCTTTTCCGCAGAAATACAGTTCAACGGTTGACGTGGTATACACTCCGGCGTCAATATCCGTAACGCCGGGGGATTTTTTTACAATGGTGAATTTTTTCTTTTCGGCGGGTTTTATGAGCGGAATCATACGTGGGGCAAGAGGATAGAGTTCACGCAATCCCCACGGATTATAACTGCCTTTTTCAAGGTTGGGTTGGTACATACGTTTTACCTGAATCGGTGTGTACGCATCTTCGCCGAGCACATTTTCTGACGGCGGCAAAGACGACATTGCACCGTGCGGAACATAGAATATTATTGAATCAAGTCTGCGGCAGCTCCAATTTTCATCGGAATATATCTGCGTTGAAACAGCACCTTCCTTGAGAATACCATTGAACCACAATGCCGGGCGACGCTCCCTGAATACTGTTGTGAACATATTTTCGGTAACGTAAAGAACTTCCGCTCTTATGGTGTTTTCTCCCTCGACGAGGTACGGGGTGATGTCGGGTTGTTCGTAGTAGCGTACGTACTGAGAACCGCGGCACGGTCCGTCGCATACGAGCTTGCCGTTGACGTAAAGATTATATCGGCTGTCGGCACAGATGTCGGCAGTCATTTCGGCGCCTTTTTTTGCCGAAAACTTGTATTCAAAGCAATACAGCTTTGCTGCGGCGGGTATTTCGTCCGCACATATCCAGAATCCGTTCATAAATTTGTTTTCTCCGTTAGTTATTTTTGTAATACAGTGTGTTGTTTGTTGCAACACGGTCACGTTTATTATAACACAAATTGCTTTCCTCAAAAGCTTCGCTTTTGCGCAATTTGTGT
>CAJLXE010000121.1 GCA_905210525.1 uncultured Clostridia bacterium
AAGCCGTATTTTGTTTCTTGTATATATTGCGTGAAAATTTGTTTCGTCCGTTCGCCATTCTATGTTGTTTGAACGCAGATATTCCACAATTTCGCTTCGGGACGTCTCTATAAGCGGACGTATATATATTCCGCGCACGGGACGTATTCCGGCAAGTCCCGTCGTACCGCTTCCGCGAAGTATGTTGTGCAGCACGGTTTCGCAGTTATCGGAAAGATGATGTGCGGTAGCTATTTTAGGGGAAGAATATGTTTTTGCGATGCGTTCAAATGAGGCATAACGAAGCGTTCTGCCTGCTTCCTCGCAGGAAAGACCGTTTTCGGCGGCATACTGTTCCACCTCGTATATATAGGAGGTGCACGGGATATTGCGCGTGCGGCAGAAATTTTCCACAAAAGCCTGATCGCCGTCGGCGTCTTTGCCGCGTAAACGGTGATTTATATGCACAACGTGAATATTTATTCCGAACCGGGGTGCAGCTTCACAGAGAAGACACAAAAGCGCCAGTGAATCCGCTCCGCCTGATACGCCGGCTATTACGGTGTCGCCGGAAGAAAGCATATTGTATTTTTTTACGGTTTTATAAAAACTTTCCGGCATAAGAGCTTCCATCCTCCAAATCTAGAATATTATATCACATTAAACCGCAAAATACAATAATTAAAAATGAAGTTTATGTGTATTAATAAAAAATATACATTGAAATTTTAATGTATTAAATATGCGATAAACCGAAAATTTTATGAATCGAATATGTGCGTAATTTTGTTTGCTTTTTTTGAAAATATGTGATAAAATAAAATAGCAATGAATTATATTCGGTAAAATCAATTGACAAAGATCGGTTTATCGTTTATAATATATACTATCATTTATGTTTTACATATCTTTCAGTAAAACGCTTATTCGACGGCTTTCATTTGCTGTCGGGAAAAGGACTTTTATCATGAATAAAAAGAAACGAAGTGTGATTTGGCTTGTTCTTACGGTTTTGATAACTGCCTTTTTGGGCTTTATCGAAATCAACGGTATGCCTTTGTGGACTCCGCTTGAAATCGTTCCGATGGTGGACGAAATAAAGCTCGGTCTTGACCTCAGAGGCGGCATGAGAGTTGTTTATGAAGCGGATCTTTCCGGCGCGGAAAATTCGTCATCAGCTCTTGACAGCGCGGAAAAGGTTCTGAGAACGCGTCTTGATTCGGCAGGCTACAATGAAGCGACGATAACGAGACAGGGCTCAAATCAGATAGTTGTTGAGGTTCCGGGCGTGAGCGGAGCGGACGAGCTTTCTGAGGTTCTTATGAAGCCTGCAGTGCTTCAGTTCAGAGCACCGGACGATGCAAAAACGGTACTGCTTACCGGTGATGACGTAAAGAAGGCGGAAGCGTTCGCGACGACCGACAGCGGCTATATAGTAAACCTTACATTTACTGAGGAAGGCGCAAAGAAGTTCAAGGAAGCTACTACAACGTATCTTAATAAGGTCATATCGATTTATCTTGACGACACGGCTATATCGGAGCCGACAGTGCAAAGCATAATATCGGACGGCTCGGCGCAGATATCGGGTATGGCGTCTCTTGCGGATGCACAGAAGCTTGCCGGACTTATACAGAGCGGCGCACTTCCTGTTCCGCTTTCCGAAATTGCTGTAAAGAACGTCGGTGCAACGCTGGGTGCGGGATCGCTTGAAAAAACGATTCTTGCAGGTGTGATTGCTTTTGTAATAATACTGCTGTTTATGTTTGCGATATACAGAATTCCGGGTCTTATGGCAGATATTGCGTTGCTTGTATATATGGTGCTCATGATACTGGCGCTTTATATATTCAACGTTACGCTTACATTGCCGGGAATTGCGGGTATCATACTTTCGTTGGGTATGGCTGTCGATGCAAACGTAGTAATATTCGAGAGAATAAAAGAGGAGATGAAGACCGGACGTTCGCTTTCAAACTCTGTTGAAAAGGGATTCAAAAATGCCTTTACCGCAGTGCTTGATGCAAACATCACCACACTTATAGCGGTTATTGTTCTTGCGATATTCGGTACGGGTACGGTACAGGGCTTTGCGGTAACTCTCGGAATAGGTATTGTGCTGGCACTTCTTACGGAGGTTGTATTTGTTCACCTGTTCCTTAAATGGATGATCAATATGGGTGTAAAGAATCCCCGTGCTTACGGTGTTAAAATGGAGGACTCTGCAGATGCGTAATTTTGATTTTTGCGGCAAATGGAAACAGATATTTGCTTTGCCGGTAATACTTATAATTGTGGGAGTTATTCTCCTTTGTACCATGGGATTGAACATGGGAGTTGATTTCAGCGGCGGTTCAATGATATATGCTGAAATAGGCAGCGGAAAGTTCAAAGTTGACGACATAAGAAACCTTGCGGGAGAATATACGGATAACGCGGTTGTTTCCTATTCCGGAGATAATAACATAGGTGTTGACATAAGACTCGGCAGAGCTGACGATGCCAATGATGCGCAGAGCAAAATAATTGCGGCGCTCAAAGAAAAATATGAGATTAGTGATGACAAAATCAATGTTGAATATGTCGGACCTACAATAGGGCGAAGCCTTATTGTAAATGCGTCACTTGCGCTGGCAATAGCGTTTGTTCTTATGATGGCTTATATATGGTTCAGATTTGAGCTTATGTCAGGCGTTGTTGCTCTTGTGGGCATAGCTCATGACGTTCTTATGATGTTCGTGTTTACGATACTTTTCAGAATCCAGATAAACACACCTTTTATTGCCGCATTGCTTACGATAGTCGGCTATTCGATAAACAACACCATAATAATATTTGACAGAATTCGTTCAAACAGGGAAAAAATGTCGGGTGATGTGGAGTTATCCGAAATAGTAAACCTGAGCATAAGAGAAACGTTGACGCGTTCGATAAACACAACGGTTACTACGCTTATAGCGCTTGTTGTGCTTTATGTTCTCGGCGTTGAATCAATAAAAACGTTTACGCTTCCTATAATTATAGGTGTTATTGCGGGTTTCTTCTCATCGGTATTTATATCAGGTCCGATGTGGTTGCTTATGGCGAAAAACAAAAAGGTAAAATCAAAGACAAAAACAGTAAAGCTTTGATTTATGACGTATGTCGGCACGGACCGCAGCGCTGCTTTCAAAGCGGTATGCGGTACCGTGCTTTGTTGATTTTCAGAAAGTGAAAATTATTAAACAAAAAACGTAAGGAGGAACGGAAAATGGCTATAATAAACAAAAAATGTAAAGCCGAACCTGCAGAAATATGCCGTCTTGCTGCCGAACTCGGAATATCCAATGCTACTGCCGCCGTCCTTATAAACAGAGGAATTGACAGCGAGGAAATTGGCAGACAGTTTCTTGACTGTGACGACTCTGTTATAAATGACCCTTTTCTCATGCTGGGAATGTATGAAGCTGTTGATTTTCTTTCGGAAGCGATAGAAGAGGGCAGAAAAATTACGATATACGGAGATTACGATGTTGACGGAATAACGTCGGCAAGTATACTGTACAGATATCTCAGGTCGGCGGGTGCGGATATAAATTGCTATATTCCGAACCGATTTACAGAAGGATACGGTATGAATATGGATGCCATATCAAAAATATCCGCAAAAGGCTCTGATATTATAATTGCTCTTGACTGCGGAATAACGTCTGTTGCCGAGGTTGCGCTTGCAAAGGAACTCGGAATGGATGTTATGATAGCGGACCACCATAATCCGCCGGAGGAGCTTCCCGAGGCAGATGTAATACTTAATCCGAAGCAGAGATACTGCCAGTATCCCTTCAAGGAGCTTTGCGCGGCGGGACTGGCTGTAAAAATAGTGGAGGCTCACGGCGGACAGACGGCGGCTTGCGATTATTACGACATAGCCGCAATAGGAACGGTTGCCGATATTGTACCTCTTAAAAATGAAAACAGATATTACGTTCGTAAGGGTATTGTAAAAATGAATACTTCACCGTCTGCGGGCGTTAAGGCTCTCATGACAGTTGCAGGGTATGCCGATAAAAACATAAATGCGAGAGGCATAGCTTTCGGTATGGCACCCAGACTTAATGCCGCAGGCAGAATGTCCACCGCAAAGGATGCGCTTAATATGTTTTTGTCGGATGATTTTAAAACGGCATACGGTTATGCGGTTAAGCTTAACGAATATAACGAAGAACGGCGTAAAGTAGAAAAAGAAATTTACGAAAGCGGGAACGATGCAATACTTGCCGGCAATTTGTGTGATAAGAAAATAATAATAGCGGCAGGCGACGGCTGGAATAAAGGAGTCATAGGCATTGCGGCTTCGAGATTTGTGGAGAAATATAGCCGTCCGTCGGTTGTTATATCGTGCGGCGATGACATATGTACGGGTTCCGCAAGAAGCATAGACGGTTTTGATATATATAATGCATTGGCACAATGTCGTGACCTTTATACAAAATTCGGAGGGCATTCTCAGGCGGCGGGATTTTCTCTTCCGCGTGCAAATATACCGGATTTTATTTCGAGAATGGAAGCGTATGCCGATAAAAATATAACGGAAGATATGCTTGTTCCGCACATTGACTGCGACTTCAAGCTTTCTCCGTCAGATATAAATATGAAAACCGCAAAGGAACTGGCAAGCCTTGAACCGTTCGGAAAAGACAATGAGGCGCCTGTATTTTATGCAGACAGACTTAATTTCAGAAATGCCGTTATAATAGGTAAAGACAAAAATGTAATAAGAACTGCTCTTGACGCAGGCGGCTTGAGTATAGACTGCGTTGGGTTCGGCAAGGCGGATTACATAGATACGGTAAATTGTAAAGCTCCAAAGAGTGCCGTATTTTCGGTTGATGTAAATACATGGCAGGGGATAGAAAAGGTACAGCTCGGATTAAAAGATATAAAAATAAATGTTTTTAACGAACAGGATATAGATTCGGTTGTTGAGGCGGCAAACAAGAGATTGTTTGAATCTTTCCGCGACAGCTTTACGGTCAATTCACAGTTGAACAATAGCGAACTTACGGTGGATGACGTTTGCAAAAACATATTCGGACATAAAACAGGTTCGCTTGCTGTTGTTTCGGATGAATTGACATTAAGAAAAATGTTGGAGCTTGTTGTTAAAAACGATTTTCGGGATAACATAGATATATACATAGGAACGCTTCCGTCCGGAAGAGATTTCGGTTCAAATGCAATACTTGCCATGCCGTATAGAGATACGGTTATTCAAGGGGAATTTGCTCGGATTTATGTGGGCAATTATACAGATGCGGCAATGTTTACCCATACGAGAGACGCCGTTTACTATAATGCGGGTAATCCTTTTGCAAACGAAAAATACTTCAACAGGGATTCGTTTGCGGCACTTTATAAGGCGCTCAAAGAGAATGCCCATAGGTTTTCGGTATGGAGCAGTGTGGATACGGTATGCGATATAATGCGCGAATACGGAAAAACGGATACAAGTATATTCGGAATGAAGCTTGCACTTAATGTTTTTGCGGAATTGGGCTTCATTTCGTATGAGGACGCGGACGGAATGGT
>CAJLXE010000122.1 GCA_905210525.1 uncultured Clostridia bacterium
ATCGTATAAGGATAAAGGAATCATCTGTATTTAAATATGAATACATTATCCGCAAACATATTTTGCCCGAGTATAAAGATGTAAAAATATCATCAGTCAACACTTCCGATATAAATCTTTTTTTAGAAAATAAACAAAAATCAGGAAGAATTGTAAACCACGGAGAACTGTCTTCGTCTTATGTCAAGACTATTATGCATATAGTTAAATCGGTAATGGCTTTTGCTGTTGAACAGGGTTTTTGCGAACCGTTACGAGGAAAAATAAACAGACCTTACAGTGAGAAAAAAGAATTGAAATTAATTGATTGCGAATATCTGAAAAGAATAGAATTATATGCAATTCGCACAAAAGACTTTACTTCATTGGGCATTCTTATTTCGGTTTATACAGGTATGCGAATAGGTGAAATATGTGCATTGAGATGGGATGATATAGACATTGCAAATGGAGTAATTCATGTCCGACATACCGTGGCAAGAATAAAAAATGATGAGGCCGGACGTGTGGGCAGTTCCAAGAATGTCATTTGCACTCCGAAAACCCGGTCATCCAAGCGTGATATTCCGATTTTATCGGTGTTGATGCCATATATTTGCGAGATGAAAAAGCGCGCTGTTTCCGATTATGTTGTTTCGGATAACGACGAATTTGTAAATTTAAGAACGTTTGAATACAGATATCATAAAGTACTCAAAACTTGCGGCATTCCCGATATAAATTATCATGCGCTCAGACACACGTTTGCAACAAGATGTGTTGTTGCGGGAGTAGATATCAAATCGCTGAGCGAAATACTGGGACACGCAAATGCCACGGTTACTCTTAACACATATGTTCATTCATCGCTTGAAATGAAGAAAAATCAAATTGAAAAGCTTTGCAATCTTCAAAAACGATAAACGTATGTTTTGTTTTAAAATTGCATTGATCTGATTTTTTACAGAGCAATATTATACAGCAGCTTGTTTGCGTAGAATTTGTACTTCTACGCAAAATATGAGTTCACGTAAGATTCGTTTGTGTCTTTTAGTATATTAAAGCAAGCGCTTGATATTTATATGGGGGATTTATGACGCAAAATACAAAAAACATGAATTGCGGCGATGCTGAAGACAAGAAAAAGAAAGTGATTGAGCTTTGTCTGAACTGTTTTGTTGAGCGCGGCTTGTTTGAAACAACCACAAGAGATTTAAGCAAAGCCATCAATCTGCAAAGCGGAGGAATATATCAGTACTTCAACACAAAAGACGAAATGGTTATTGCCTGTGCCGAAGCGGCAGCATTAAAGCTTGAAGAACGGTTGATTTTACATTCGATAAACGATATAGAAGATCCGGATTTATTGATGCAACGTCTTCGTGAACGGGCAGATGAAATGTCGGCTACCATGAAATTTTTTTCACAGGTTTGTTCATCGGCAAAGTATTACGGAGCGATGCGGCCTGTTCTCGGGAAGTTGGGTAAAAGGTATTATCAGTATGCCGAAAAAATTGCGTGTCGGATAGGGTGCGATACGGATGAAGCGGCGCCGTTTGTGTACATTGCTATTGCTACGGTTACAAATTACATGATATTCGGAGAAGCGGATTACATAGAACCGCAGATAGAAGTTATTAAGGCACAATTGAGAAAACTAATTTCATTACACAACTGAAGAAATGGGTTGTGCTACACAACTGAGAAAATGTGTTGTGCTGCCGAGTTTATGCCGAAAAACTGAATCTGCTTTTTACAGCGGATTCGTAAAAAAATAAATCCTGAGTACATTAAAAAACGGAGGTTAAAATGAAAAAGAAAATTTTAGCAATGCTCAGTTTGATTATGTGTTTATTGTGTGTCGCATTACCGATAAATGCAGGTGCAGAGGAAGGCGTCTCATGTTCCGTAAACAGTAAATCGGCTTCCAGAGGAGAAACCGTTGAATTTACGGCAACGCTCAACAAAAGCGTAACGGTAAAATCGGGAGCTGTTTCGCTGGAATACGATGAAACTGTTCTTTCGCTTGTATCTGCGGGATGGAAATTGTCTGCTGTGCCGAGTATGCAGCCGTTTTATCCGGCAAAGGGAAAAGGCGCGTTTGCTTATGAGCAGGCAACGGCAATAAGCGGGGTCGTTTTTGCGGCACAATTCAGAGTGCTTGACAATGCGGCATTTTCTTCAACGGAAGTAAAAATGAATCTGCAGTTGCACGATGGGGCACAAAATCCCGTAACAGTAAACAATGAATCGGGCAGTATCACAGTTGTGGAAAAAGCAAAATCGGCATCGATTACCGCAAACATTCTTTCATGGAACAACAATAATGATATTGTGGCAAAACTGTATGATGCTTCCGTGTCTGATAAAGACATACGTGCAGATATGAAGAACGGCAATCCGACAAATGCTCTTGCTTATGTGCCCGCCGCAAAAGCACCGGTTGCTTCAGGTAAGCAGTATTCTGTTGAAATCGGTTTTGAGAATGTCGAAGTCGGCAATTATAAGCTTGCTGTATTCAAACCGGGCAAATATGCGGTAAAAGTCGTTGCTTTTGAAATAAACGAATCATCGGTTGCGCTTGGCAATGTTAAATTGTGGCTTTACGGAGACGTTAATTACGACGGCAAAATAACCGGTGCGGATGTTACGCAGATAAAGAGGTATGTAACTAAGAAGAGTTCACTTTTTACATCCGATGCAGAAAACCTTTCTGACAGGTTGTTGATTGCGGATATTGACGGAAACGGCAGAGTGGCCGGTGCAGATGCTACACAGATAAAACGCTATACGGCAAGAAAGAGCTCTGCTTTTGATAAGCTTTCTTAATGGGTTTTACCGGGCGCGTATTTACGCTCGGAGTTATAGACCGCAGGGTTCGCGCCTAAGCGAGATAGCGAATCCTGAAGTAACAAATGTCTCGCAAATACGTTTTTTAAGGAGATGCTTGGTCATGAACAAGCGAATAAGAAATTTGATTTTGACCGCAGTTATCGTTGTTGGACTGATTGTATGCGCAATTCCTGCGTTTGCAACACCAAATTCCAATAGCGGTGTAAGCGCGTCAAAGACGCAGGTAGCGCCGGGAGAGAAAATAGAGGTAAGCTTTACTATTCCGCCGCTGACGGAGTTGGCAGCCGATATTACTGTTGTGGTTGAGTTTGATAAGACTGCATTCAAGCTTACGTCTTATGAAGCTCCGGACATCGCGGGAACAGATAAAATGCAATGCACTGTTGAAGAAGGCAATAATGCAGGAGCATTTACCGCTGTTTACAATACATCTTCGGCAGAAGCGGATCTTGATCTTTCGGAAGGTTTTGTATTGAAGGCAGAACTGGAAGTGTTAGCAGGAGCTGCAGACGGCGACTATAAATTCAAAATTGAAAACACTACCAGTGTTAACGGACTGACTGAAGACGGTCTTACACTCGTTATTATGGAAGCTGGAGACGGCACGTTTACAGAAGAAGTTACGGTTAAGGTGCAATCTGTAAAGGAAACACCCGCACCGGCAACACCCACACCTGCAACACCTACACCGGCAACGCCCACACCTGCAACGCCTACACCTGCGACACCTACACCTGCAACACCTACGCCTACACCTGCGACACCCACACCCGCAACACCTACGCCGGCAACACCTACGCCTGCGACACCCACACCCGCAACACCTACGCCTGAGCCCGAGATACCTACACCGGCACCTGTAACACCCACACCGTCAGGCTCGGATAATGAACCTGTTGTAGGAGACAGCAGTGAATTGATATTGTGGTTTGCATTGATATTGGGTTCATTGACAGCAATATCTGTTTTAAGTATGTATTTACATAAGAAAAAGCATGCTGAGTAATCAGTAAACCGTTCGTATATAATTCAGAAACGAAAATTTATGCGGACAAACTCAAAAAACGGCAGACAGGTTTATTGAAATCTGTTTGCCGTGGATTTAACAAAAGTATTATTTATAACTACATTAATGAATTCAGAATTTTGATTTAACAAAAAGTAAAAATGCACATTATTGCAGCACAAATGTTATTGCACGAAAATGTGTTGCAAATTATATAACGGGAGAAAAATATGAATATAACAGCAAAAGGAACTAAATGCAACGTCTTAAAAATAATTATTGCGGCGTTGACTTTGATTGCATTGACGGGAATGCTTTCCGCTTGCGGCAATACTCTTTCGGGAAAATATTATAAAGTTGAAGATACGTTTAGCGGCAAGGCAACCTTAACGATTGAATTCAAACGAGATAACAAGGTTACGTTTGAGTATGAGGTGGAAAATGCGGAAAAAGCCGAATACAGGGACGGAACATATGAGATTAATGACAGTAAAATCGTAATTAAGAGCGTTGATGAAAACGGAGAAGAAGAAATTATAGATGAAACCTTTGAAAAAGGTGTGGATTATATAAAAATCGGCGATATAGTGCTCATAAAGAAAAAATAATATTTACAGTGCATTGCCCTGCGCGGGAGAAAACCGGGATATGAGCGTCGGGGCAAAAGGGGGACAAATGCGGCGGCTGTTTCCGGTAATAAGCGGCAGTTGTCTGTATCTGTCAACAAAACAATTTCAAATTTTGTTGGCGGGTGAATGAAAGGAGCAGGAAATGAGTATAAAGAAGAAGCTGTGTTTGTTTTTGGCGTTTGTTTGCACTGCTGTGCTTGCTGTAGGCGCCCTTACACTTACAGCCAAGGCACAAACATACAGCGGAACTTGCGGCGATAACCTTACATGGACGCTTGATACGGGCACGGGTACGCTGACAATAAGCGGCGAGGGGGAGATGAAGTATGCTACTACCAATTCTCCGTGGTATGGCTATAGATCAAGCATAAAAAATGTAGAACTGCCGGATAAACTGACGAGTATAGGCAATAATGCGTTTTATAATTGTAACAACCTTACATCAATTACACTACCGAATAGTGTAACCAGCATAGGAGCTGGTGTTTTTAGGAATTGCAGCAGTTTGATATCCATTACCATACCAGATGGAGTGACAAGCATAGGGGACAGTGCGTTTGGGGGGTGCAGCAGTCTTACATCAATCACCATACCTGAAGGAGTGACAAATATAAGATCCGATACATTTAGTAGTTGTACTAGTCTTACGTCAATAACTCTACCTAATAGTGTAAAAAGCATAGGGTGGTATGCGTTTCAAAATTGTAGTAGTCTTACATCGATAACATTACCAGACAATGTAACAAGTATAGGTTTTATGGCATTTGCTTTTTGCGATAATCTTACGTCAGTTAACATACCTAAAGGAATAACAAGCATAGAGGGTGGTGCTTTTAGCTATTGCAGCAGTCTTACATCAATCACCATACCTGAAGGAGTAACCAGCATAGGCAAAGATGCATTCAATGAGTGCAATAGCTTGGAGTACATAGATGTAGATATAAATAATTCGCAATATTCATCTTTAGATGGTATTTTATTTTCTAAAACTAAAGATTTGTTGATAAAATATCCTCCAAGTAATGGATTTTTTTCCTATATAATACCAAATGAAGTAAAAAGCATAGGCAGTAGTGCG